>CAYGYI010000186.1:0-2902 GCA_964354055.1 uncultured Candidatus Bathyarchaeia archaeon
TGTAGAGATTCTGCATTGGCTGTCCAACGGTGACGTGATAGAAGACATCGGGATGCGTGTTGTAGATGGAAGGTTAGAGAAAGTCGAGGAAGCATAGTGACGACTCCACCAGCTAAAGCAGGTGGCTTCTAGTGCTTGCAAGAGCACCAGCGCTCCGTCCGAGCGCAAGAATATTGAGGGACGCATTGAGATCACGATCAATTATCAATCCGCAAGTACAACGGTGTACGCGCTCCGACAAGGACTTTTGTCTGAACGCGCCACAACGTGAACAGGTGCTTGACGTGCCTCGTGGCGGAACCTTCACAAACGTGCGCCCAGCTTCTTCCGCTTTGGAGCACAGTATCGTAAGGAAAGAACACCACGAGGCATCCAGAATAGATTTAGACAAACCCGAGGAACGATGCAGCATTTCGGTTGGTTTTATATCTTCAACCGCGATGAGAGAGTTTTCGGAGACAATGCGATGAGCCAATTTGTGCTGAAAGTCGCGGCGCTGTTCGCGTGCTTTTTTGTGCAGGCGAGAGACGACCTTGCGAACCCTGCGACGGGAACCGCTGCCCTTTGGCTTAGAACTAAGAGCACGTTGAGCTTCTACGAGACGATCTTCGGTTGCTCGATACCAGCGCGGGTTGTCTATGTGTTCGCCGGTAGAAAGAGTTGCAAACGATTTCAGCCCAACGTCAATACCAACTTCGGACGTGGCGGGCAAGTATGTACGTGCGGGAACATTGTCACAGGAGAAGCAAGCATACCAGCGTCCAGATGCTTCACGTCTAAGAGTGATCGTTTTGATCTTGCCCTCAATGGGTCGATGCAATTTGATGCGGACCGCACCAACGCTCTGAATATAAAGCTTCGAGAGACCGAGCTTGATACCATCGCCGTGTTTCGGGAAGGTTACAGAGCTGAAACGGTCCTTGCCTTGAAATCTAGGGTAACCAGGAGATTGACCGGCGGCACACCTACGAAAGAATGCAGTGAATGCCTTCTCAAGTCGCCGAAGAACGTCCTGGCAGGTCGAGCAGTTGAGCAGAACAAGCAGTTCGTCAGCATCGCGAGCGGCCTTCAGTTCCTTGGCTTGGTCAAAATATCTAATGCTCCGACGATGCGTTTGATACTCGGTCCGACGCTGTTCGAGAGCAGCGTTATAAAGTCGTCGAGCGCCATCGAGGAGGACTTGAAGCATACGTGCTTGGGCGCGATTTGGGTAGAGTCGATAGCGAAAAGCACGTCGCATCTACTTTCCCTTTTGTTTTTCAATGTAGCGTTTAATACTGGCCTCAGTAACAGCACCACAAGAACCAGCGAAGTAACTTCGACTCCAGAGCGTAGGCAGCCGCGATTTCAGCGAGGGAAACTCAGCGCGCAAATCATGCGAGGAACGACCCTTGAAACGGTTGACAATTTCGGCCACGCTGCGCGTCGGGTTCGCCTCCACAAACAAGTGAACGTGATCGGGCATAATATTAAGAGCGTGAACAGTTGCTGGGAGTTCAGCGGCAACCATCAAAAGCAATTCCCTAAGACGTTGTGCAACAGGCCCCACAAGAACGGGCCGACGATATTTTGGACACCATACCAAGTGAAACTTCAGAGAGAAAACCGCTCCCGCGTTTTTGGCGTAGCGCTGGTGCATTCAGTCATTATACACACGCCAGATAACAAGTCAAGGAGCGGAGGCTTCCTCTGTCGCGTAAACACGACAGTCCCCGCCTCCGGTGTATGATGGGAAATTGATCCCATGAGAAATACTGCCGTATTGAAGGCGGGTCAGCCCACAAAGAAATGGCGTGACGTGCCGACGGAGAATGAGAAATGACCGCAATAAGTATCAGAAAAATCAAGACCAATGGAGGCAGAGGAATGACCGCAATAAGTATCAGAAAGACCAAGACCAATCAGTATGCAGTAAAGCTGACACCGCCGCGACTAAAATATGATGCCCATCATCGGCCAGTAAAAACCAAGCCTCTAGCTGCTTTTATAAATGAGCTTGGTGCCCGCCTGAGCAGGCACATTAAACGGTTAACTGGTGAGTCACTGGCAATCCATACCAACGACGGACAAGACCGCGTTGCTCAGGTCGGCGATAAAATGGAAATTTCAATGTCGATCCCCAGCGACAAAGATTCTCTTACCATACGCCATGCCGACGGAGAAATTATTTACACCTTTAAGAGTCCATACAAGTGGACGTGATGGTTGAAAGAAAATAAGCGAGAGGCGAAGCCGGTGATGGTGATCGCTGACCACTCCGCGTTAGAGAACATCAACCCAGACCCCGGCAACTCACACTACTGGCAGACATGCAAGGCGTGTGGGGATAGTTTTCCCGTGATGCAATACAAGTGCCCACGATGCGAGGATGAGAAATGAACAAAACGCTAGATGAATTTAAAGTGGATGTTGCAGCGGCGTTTCCCTACGGTATCGAATATGCCAACGACGTTAAATACACCTATGAGATGTTTCAAGACGAACCTCGGGCAACCCTGCTCATTGATTTTGGATGTGGTCACGAATACAAACTAGATTTGATTGTGGGCGAAGATGGCGCGGTTGGAATTGCCTGTAGAGGTGGAGACTGCTCAACAATCGAACTTAGTCAGGAATCAGTATTTGCCTTTTGCTTGTTTGAATCACATGAAGAAATCAAACGTCTAAGGAAGCTGCCCAGAGGATGAGAAATGATTTCAGGTAACAAAGACGACATCTACGTGAACTGCACAGAGAGACGCGCATACAAACACGACGGCACAGATTGGGTCGATCTGAATCTCACCGATGATGCCTTCGAGGAACTGATGCGGCTCAACTTTATGAGCAGCACATACTGGATGTGCATGAGGCCAGAGCCAATAACTGTCACCAGCACGCACGAATGTATAAACGCCTGGCA
>CAYGYI010000187.1:0-2887 GCA_964354055.1 uncultured Candidatus Bathyarchaeia archaeon
TGGGAAACATCAGAAATCATGAAGAAGACCCTCGGCCCTGACTATGCGCCCAAGCGCAACATACTGCCCGTTAACCTGTGCTATCGGGGGCAGATAGGTGAAATGAGCGCCATACCTCACTCAATGGCGCAGAAACGCCTGATAAGAACGGGCGATGTGGTTATCGGCGAAGTAGGCGTAGACATAGGAGGCTACATGTGCGAGCTGGAACGCACCATGATCGTCGGACAGTCGACAGAGAAGCAGAAACGCTACTTCAATGCCATGCTTAAAGCTCAGGAAGCCGCTTTCAACGCGTTCAAACCGGAAGCAGAATGTAGCAACGTTGACAAGGCATCAGCATCTGCCTTCAAGAAGGCAGGTCTCATTCACCTAGTGAAGCATCATACGGGACACGGTCTAGGCCTAGAAGCCCACGAACCCCCTTGGCTGGACATAGGGAACCATGAACCCTTAAAGACTGGAATGATCATGAGCTGCGAGCCAGGCATCTACGAAACAGGATTTGCAGGCTTCAGGCATTCGGACACTGTACTTGTTACAAGTGATAACGCAGAAGTGCTCACGTACTACCCAAGGGACTTGGAAGCCTTGACGATATGCTAGTCAACGCATGGAAAAAGTGACAGGTAAGAGGCTCACAGTTTTCTGAGAACCATAGTTTTGGTTCTGAGAATGTGCTGACATGATGGACAGTGCCGACGTTTGCGGTTATATGCAAACTTGCGGCTGCAACTGTAGCATATTTGCACGGTTGCAATCATCTTGCCGTCAGGCATTCTATGATGCGCTTCGATGAACTCTTTAGTCTCTTTTCTTCTCCTCTCTTGCTCATAATACTGCAACGTTTCATACGACATCTCGCTTTTCCCTCCCCCTTCCTCAACCTAATAGCGCCGTTGCCGATGCCAACGACCTTTCATGATCACTGCATGTTTCCGATTTGCTTGGTTCGATCTGCTCAACTAACCATAAGCCGTCTGGATTAGTTAAGCCTTGGCTTGCCATCCTTAGACTGACAGGCTAGGCCGCGTTCAGGGCCTGAATCGAGGCTGTAGGACGCTTGCGCCCTGAACATCACCTAAACGTGGCCGGCATGTGCATTTTATAGGCGCTGGAAAGACGGCATTTGAGGACAGATAATAATATGAAGATTCGAGGGCCTTAATGCTACGCATTAGAACGTTATCGTACCAAAACTAGTACGGATATGGCCTGATCTGTCTGATCCGACGCGTTGATGTTTTGCGCTTGAGGAGCACATAAGCGACTGCGGCTATGGCGAAACTGGCACCTAGAGCCTCAACTTCGGCAGCAGTGACTCTTGATGTGAGGTAAGAGCCGGAGTCTTCGATTTCTCTCATGCTTCTGCTAAGGGCTTCAAGTGAAGGCTGCCCGTAAAACCTGATCTGTGCGAACGCGACCAGTGGAACCAGTGTGAACGCCACTCCAAGAGCCACTGCAGAAGCCACGTACACCAACATTCTGTTCACACTGCACGCCTCCAACATACGAAGTATTCCGTGCTTCTCTTAAATCTACACTTTAGAACACTATGAATATTCAAAACGGCCTCGACCTCCACAGCCTTGCTGTCTCAACCCAAAAAGCCACTCCCGCGACCAAGCCAAAAATCAACGTGAAAAGATTCGGATCCATCTGGGTAAGAAGGCACAGGGCTAGATAGGCCGCAAGCATCGTGGTTACTAGCACAGAGTAAAATAGGTATCTTGGCACGAGGAAGCGACCCATGCGCGTGAAAAACCTCAGTATGCCGACCTTGACCTCTTCTGTGAGCACGTATTCGCCCGTGGGCTTTTTCTCAATCAGTCGTAGGTCATGCAGTTTTTCTAGATGATGCATTGATATGCTGGGACTGGAGAAGCTTAACGCACGTTGAACCTCGCGCACGCCAACGGTATGCGAAGGCTGCTGTAGCAGATACCAGTACACGAGCAGAGTCTTCCCCTTCAGCTCCGACTCAAGAACCGCCAGATCAAACCCTTCATCGCCTGACATCGACGCCGCCAATCAACCTTACAGAAGAACTGTTTAAAAACTTGCTCGTTTTGCAGACACTTCATGTGCGAACAACAGATTTGACCGTTTTCCCTCATTGAGTTCACATTCTTCATGATAAAAGAAAGCCTTGTCAGGTGCCTGCTTTGCCTTTTTGGCCTGCACCCATTCGCCACAGTAGAAGCATTTCTGGGGAATTATCTTGAAGCTTACTGAGCGAAACACCGTCACAGAGAAAACTGCCGTCAATGCGATAGGCGGAATGAGCGCCAGTTCCTCTCTATTGACCACGCGCAAAGCCTCATCAATTGCATTGGTACCTGCCTCACGTGCTTTTAGACCAATCCATACATCTATCATGGTTGCGGCTCTTATGGCTTGATACGACAAATAGACAACAGAAAGGATTAGCAGGACAAGGCTTAAAATTAATGACGCCCTTGTTTTCAACAACACCCTCGCCTTTGCGGTAGCTTGCGTTACTCGTTCTCGCCTATTGCTAGAAACCGACATGACAACCTCACCGATTGATTAATCGGGTTTGCAGCTGATAATGCCACGTTTCAGAACACAGTGTTCTATTTCCGGAACAAGAGTGAGACTCATGGACAACTTGCACCGACGTATACAAAAGCATCAACAGAAGCCACTGTTTTAATCATTGATCAATGAAAAGACACAGAATGGGGGATTTCTCCAAACGCGATCAACCTAGCCAGTCTTCGTTGGTTGCCTAGCAGTTGCTTGCCCGGACATATTTCTCATGAGGAACATGCCTTTTTATTCGCAGCACGAAAGCGATAATGTCGAAGCGGCGAGGCAGAAGGAGTAAGGCAGATTTTGTTTAGACTGTTCGGAAAAGGGAAGG
>CAYGYI010000188.1:0-2866 GCA_964354055.1 uncultured Candidatus Bathyarchaeia archaeon
AACTGGGCACGCGAGCGGTATGTAAAGAGGAACTAGCCTATGCGAAGAAGGCGGGAATCGAGTTCTTCACAGCACAGCAAATCAGAACCGAAGGCACACCGCAGATCATAAGCCAGTTGAAGAAGAGGCTTGCGAAATACGACAGTCTGTACGTGTCGGTGGACATGGATTTCCTCGACCCAGCCCACGTTCCTGCCGTGCAGAACCCTGAAACAGACGGTCTCGACCCACCCTGCCTGCTTGACATACTGGGCGCGGTATGCGACAAACGGGTAGTAGGCTTCGACGTGCTTGAAATCTCGCCAGCCTACGATCAAGGAGTCTCAGCCATTCAGGCCGCGAAGGTCATCTTCGAGATGCTGTGCAGCATACAGAAGAGCAGAGACGCGAAAAGCCGTTAGCTCCGCATGCATTCTACTCTTTTTGCATTTTTGCGATGAAGAAGCCGTTGCAGTCGTGAATGTGCGGGTATAGTCTCTGGCACTTGTCTAGTCCTCTCAGGCCCGGCAGGCCTATCTTGGGCGTTACGTCGACGAGTGAGAATTCGGAGTGCTGTTTCAGGAATCGTTCTACGATCATTTCGTTTTCTTCAACCGTGATGCTGCACGTCGAATAAATCAAAGTGCCTTCGTGTTTAACGCTTTCCGCGATGCTGTCCAGCATCTGCCATTGGAACGCGGCCATCTTGTCGATTGAACGCGGCCTGATGCGCCACTTCGCCGAAGGTAGCTTTCTGAACGTGCCCGTACTCGTGCAGGGAGGATCGAGAATAACCACGTCCGCCTCCAACGTCAGCGGCAACGGCCTGCACGCGTCGGCAATGATAGGCACAGCGATTTCGGCGCCCATGTAGGCGACCTCTTCTGTCCAGACGTTCATCCTGCGTCTTGAATAGTCAACGGAGTAGATCGTGCCTTTGTTTTGCATTAGTTGTGCTAGGTAGGTGGTTTTGGCTCCGGGTGCGGCGCAGATGTCGAGCACGGTGGTGTCTGGTTGTGGGTTGGCAGCTTCGGCGGCGAAGCAGCTTGCTTTGTCCTGTACGTAGAATAGGCCTTGTTGGAAGGGTGCAGTGCTGACTAGAGGCTGTTTCGCGCCTGTGACTCGATATGCGTGTCTGAGGCCTTCAACCTTCTCAAGCCTGACACCTTCCCCGCTGAGCCTCTGCAGGATCTCGTCTTCTTTCGCTTTCAGCGCGTTCAGTCTCACGTACACAGGAGCCTGCCCCACGTCAGCCTCAAGCATCCTGATAGCCTCGCGTCTGCCGAAAAGCCTGAAACAGTACTTCACGAACCACGTCGGATGAAAAGTCTGAAGGCCTATTCGGCGCTCGTCGCTTGCGCCTTCAAAGACGACTGAAGGCTTCTGCGTGAGCAAGAACCCCAGCACAGGCTCAACCTTCCGCAGAGCCTCCCAGCCGAGAATCGCACGGCCAAGACCAGCTATGTTTTCTGCTTCTTTGATGTCGGGTTTACCCCAGTTTTTAGCCACGCGGGTCTGGTAAATGTAAAGTCTGAGAAACGACTGCACGCCCAAATCGTGCTCAACAATCTTGCCGGGCATTATGGCGTGGTTTATGAAGCGGTCTATCAGGTTTTTTCGTCTTACTGTCTCGCATACTAGGAGGTGTGCGAGTCTTGTGGCATTGTAGTCGGTTATGTCTAGTTGCTTGACGGTTCGTGCGAGGGCCAGACGCTCACTCAGACTACGCATCTCCATCCAACTTAACGTTTCTATAGCCAGCGTCCAAGCATCCCGAAGCAAACAAGATCACAAGCATAAGAGACGGCAGCCATGTAGATAAGAATAGAGGCCCACGATCCCCCAGAAGCGCAACCCATGTTCTGCTGATATCGAAGTCACGTTTATGGTGAATCTGTGCGATTGGGATATTCTTCGCCTTTGTTCAGTTTTGCATGTTGGCGGTGCGGCATAGGGATTCATTATGGTTGGCGCGTAGGCTATGTGCAGGAAGGTCTCTCAGCTAGGCGTGTGTGAGAATGAAGGGCAAGACGATACGGCAGAAGTTTTAGCGCGCGCTAGCATTGGCTTGCTATCAGTTGAAGAACTCTCAGATAGCATAAGAAAAGCAGACAAGCAGTAGCCAGCCTAAGTCTCGCTTCCACGGCTGTAGCAAGCCTTTTATTTCCTGAGGCTCATTCAACCGCACGAGGCTTCATAGAGCGATGAACACGTTAAGTGAACTCAAAGTCAATCCCTCAAACTACGTTAACGACCTAAAGTCTCCAATCGGCATCTATCTCAGAAGACAAATCCTAAAGAAAGAGAAAGCATATGATGCCGATTTGAAGAGAAAGCTATATGACAGAATAACTGCTGACCAGTCACCCGACGGCAGCTGGAATCAGCTGTTTGTCAGAACCGCCAACAATCTCTGGAACCTCGCTCTTCTAGGTTATGACTCAAAAAACACGAATGTGGATCAAGGATTGAAATGGCTTCTATCAATCCAGAAGCACGAATACCGTGGCTATCCCGGCTTCTTCCATTCAGATAATAGGAAAGACGCAAGCACGATGCGTGCCACGCTTTACGGTGAATTCGGTCCAGGCTGCACCATATTCTACCAAACAACCTACGCAATCCACCTGTTCCACATCTTCGGCATGGACCACGACAAACACGTTCAAACCGCAGTCAACTCGTACCTCAAATTCTGGCGACCAGATTGGTGCTCCGCATGGTGCACAATCAACGTCCTCCGCACACTCATTGAACATCCACTCAGCGCTGAATCCAAGCAAGTTGAAAGCGGCCTTCAACACCTATCCAAATTGCAAACCAAAACAGGAGCATGGAAAGGCTTTCCATTCTACCACACCTTCCATGCCCTGTCCAGGTCAGACCA
>CAYGYI010000189.1:0-2853 GCA_964354055.1 uncultured Candidatus Bathyarchaeia archaeon
TGAGCGTATGTTGACTTTTGAGTCGATATGCATGCTGCCTCCTACGTCTACGTTTTCGATGTCAGCCTCGCCTTTGGTTCGGAAGCTGCCTCCTACGTCAATGTCGTTGGCCTTGACGTTTCCGTCAATTTGGAGACTGCCTCCCACGTCTGCCTCTTCTGTCGTCAGGTTTCCGCTTATATAGAGGGCTTCGTCAACGTCAATGTGGCTGGCGGTCATGTTGCCTCGGACTTCAAGGCGACCGTCAGAAACCTCTACGTTTTCTTCTATGGTTAGGTCACCATGGATGGTTACGTTGTCCTCGGCTTCGAGGCTTCGTGCCGTCAGATTGCATTCAAACGTGGCATCTTCTTCGCAGTAGATGGTGCCTGTAACTTTAACCGTGGAAGGTGAACCTGTGCCTTTAACAACTGCGCGTGAGCCTACCGTCAGATCTCCGTCCACGAAATCCAACGTTAACGTGGTTCTTGAGGGTACTGAAATTCCACTATTCATTTCTCTCTTCCTCCTTTTTTGGTTCATGTTTTGTGATTTAAAAGGGGTACTCACATGTTGTTACTGTCTGCTGTTTAGCGGATCGTTGATGTTCGTAGAAGTTGGCATGGAATCAGCATCGACGGTTGCATCTCGCTGCTCTTTCCGAAGAGCTTTCCAGACTGAATTGCTTCATCTGTCCAGTTTGACTCGTTTATGTTACGTGCCATTTTCAACTCACCTCATTCCTTTACTGATAGAATGCTGAGGCGAAGGAGAGCTTAAAAGACGACGCACCTAAGGAAAACACTCTAAGAGGTCACAGATTGTTACTGGCTTCCTTCTTCCAATGCAGCGAAGAATTTGCGCATGCGCTTGAACGTTTCTAGGAATTCGAGACCCCATTTTGTGGTTCGATATTTTTTGGCTGTGCCTATGTTTACTTCGTTTATGAATCCGTGAGCCACAAGGAAGTTGAGGATCTTCTTTGTTCGGTCCACAGGCATGTTAGCCCCGTAAGAGATTCTCGTCAACGAGCACTGGCCTTTGCGGACGATGATCTCGATTACGTCAGCGTAGATATCGTACTTCGTCCTTCGACGTTCCTCTTCCAAAACAGGCTCCTCAAATTGCGCAATAATTAAAGGCGGAACGCTTAATCTTAGTTGTGGTGAACAGTTCTTACATCGCGCCAATTTTGAAGACAAACAGATTCACATTAACTGCGCAAAGGGAGACCTTGCCGAGTGCGTGCTTATGCTTGGCGATCCTGACCGCGTACAGAAGATAGCCAGCCATTGGAACACCGCGCGCGAAATCTCAGTCCACAATGAATTCCATAGCTGCACAGGCAGATTTGAAACAGGCACAGGCGGAGAAAGCGTCATAAAAGTGGCCAACGAAGCGGTGAATATTCTGCGGTTGGGATCAGCTGAAGAAGGAGAAGAACAAGCGTTGGCTCTATCTTTCACTTCTGCGAATGAAGCAACTCTCAGAGAGGATTAAGATTGAGCGAAAAAGACGCTGAACCAGTTTCGCTTGAGAGGCTGACAAGGTTCTACCTGCTGAACCACGGCCTACTGCGCAAGACTGAAAACCGCAATCTTGAGAACGTGGTCGGCACCGTTTGTGGTCTGCATTCGCAACTGCCTCTGACGCCATATTTCTCGCTCTGGAACAGAATCAAAGACTTCAAACCAGAAATGCTCGACGACGCGTTATACCGCAAGAAGAATCTGGTTAGAACATGGTTCATGAGAGGCACCTTACACATCATACCATCAAAAGACCTGCCAGTCTACCACCACGCATTGAAACACATGTGGTTCGAACATCAAGGACGATACATGAACTCACCTGAATGGCCAAACCGCAGACAACGCGAAAACGAAATCTACCCCAAAATTGTGGAGGTTCTCGCCGAAAGACCGCTGCGAAGAAAAGAACTGAGTGACAAAACCCAGATATTGCTGGGTCACGCGTCTCAGCCATATGAGAGACTTTTCTCGGCGTGGGGAGGCATCCTAAAGGAAACCAGCTACCTGGGCCTGACAGTATACGCTGAACCCTGCGGCAAAGAAGCTCGCTTCGCAAGACTCGATCAGTGGCTACCAAACATAAACCTAGACGAAACAAACGAAACCCAAGCCAGAAAAGAGCTACTGCTAAAATATCTACGCTGCTACGGGCCTGCATCTGCACAAGACTTCGCATGCTGGAGCGGGCTACTAATAAGCGAAGCAACAAGCACTCTCAAAGCCAGTGCTGCTGTTCTGCAGCAAGTCAAAGCCACGGGGACTGAAAGAGCTCTCTGGATGTTGAAAGAGCACCTCAAGGCCCTTCGAAGCTTGGACCTAGAAGAAGAGGTGCCGCCTTGTCTGTTGTCGAAATATGACTCGTATCTGCTGGGTCACAAAGACAGAAAACGAATAATCAAAGATCAACACATTAACCAGGTCTACCATCCAGTCGCAGGCGACATAGCAGCCACAGTACTCGTAAACGGGCGAATCGTCGGAACATGGACCAGCAAGAAAACAGCAAAAACTGTGACAGTATTTGTAAAACTACTTGAAAAACTGCGGAGAGAAACCTTGACTTCCCTTAAGCCTGTCGTTCAAGAGTTGGGCACCTTTATGAACGCTCAACAAACTCAAACAGTCATAAACATCTAGTGTCGTCATCTAACGCGTTTCTTTCTTCACTGGATAAAGCTAAAAGCCAGAGGTTCAGAGTTCTCTACTGAGCCGGGGTGGCGGAGTGGTTATCGCGCTGGCCTCGAGATCCTAAAACACAAAGGGGCCCTGAAAACAGGGACAGGTAAGCCAGTGGGTCGCAAGGCCCGCAGGGGTTCGAGTCCCTTCCCCGGCGCCATTTTAC
>CAYGYI010000190.1:0-2833 GCA_964354055.1 uncultured Candidatus Bathyarchaeia archaeon
TTAACCTTCAAGTTAGCCTCCTGCATACGGTACGCCGTAATCTCTAAGTGCAACTCGCCCATGCCGCTCAGCAGGTACTCGCCGCTCTCCTTGTTGATCACAAACTTGAGGTTCGGGTCTTCTGTAGTCAGCTTGTGCATGACCTTGTCAAACAGCGGCAGATCCTTAACGTCTGCAGGCTCAACCGCCACGGTGACCACGGGGTCTGAAACGTACTTCATGCCTTCAAACGCCTGCGTCTCTACGTTCTCCTCCGCCACTGTCTCGCCCACGTGAATCGCCGGCAAACCGGAAAGCGCCGCAATGTTTCCAGCGGGAACTCTGTCAATGATGACTCTATCCGCGGCCATGCTCATGTAAACCTGCTGGATCACGCCTTTCTGGTGGCTCGTCACAAGCTGAACGGTCTTGCCCTTCTCAACTGTGCCGCTGAACACACGTCCGATGGCCACGAGGCCGCTGTGGGGATCAACCTCAATCGTTGAGATGCACATCAGCACAGGTCCCTTTGGATCAACCTTCGCCATGGATTTGCCCACGGGGCTGTTCGGGTCGCCGGGCCAAATCTGGCTCTGTCTGTACGACTGTGCTTGCAACGGGTTAGGCAAATGCTCACAGAACATGTCCAAGATAGGTTCGGAAACCGGCGCCTTCTTGGCCAAGGCCTCAACCTTCCTGTCGATCTCGTCCTTCTCGCCTTGGTAGGCGTCGATGATTTCTTTGAACGTCACGCCCTTAGCCTTCATGTGTGGCAGGTTCAAACCCCACTTGTGAAGCGCCGAACCGAACGCGACTTGGCCGTCCTCGACTTTGACCTGCCAGTCCTTCTTGTGCTCTGGAGGTGCATACTTCTCGATAAGATTGTTGACGCGTGTGATGATTTTTGCGAACTTGCGCTGAATGTCCTCAGGCGTCAGCTTAATCTCCTTAATCAGTCTGTCCACCTTGTTGATAAACAGAATCGGCTTGACACGCTCACGCAGAGCCTGCATCAACACGGTTTCAGTCTGCGTCATAGGTCCCTCAACTGCATCCACCACCACCAACGCGCCGTCAACAGCGCGAAGACTTCTCGTCACGGCGCCGCTGAAGTCAATGTGGCCCGGCGTGTCAATCAGGTTGATCAGGTGATCCTTCTCCTTGAAAACATGTGCAAGACTAATGTTTGAAGCGAAAACGGTCATCTGCCTCTTCTGCTCAAGCTCCCAAGAGTCAAGCACGAGCTGCTGACCAGCTCTCTGCCCGCTGATGATGCCAGCAGCAGCTAAAAGGCTGTCCGACAACGTGGTCTTGCCATGATCCACATGCGCAATAATACTCGTGTTCCTGATCACCTCAGGAAAATTCATTAACCTCTGAATCTCTTCGGTCTGTCT
Source organism: uncultured Candidatus Bathyarchaeia archaeon (assembly GCA_964354055.1). GTDB lineage: Archaea > Thermoproteota > Bathyarchaeia > Bathyarchaeales > Bathycorpusculaceae > DATKKK01. The sequence goes on from CAYGYI010000190.1 coordinate 1,377, forward strand.
ATAACGGACCATAATCAAACCTTCCCAAACGTAACAAAACGACTTGGCAAATTGAATCTAATTTCGATTCTTTGAAGCATTTTTTCGACTTCAACTGCCTGAAAGCTACATGGAAGTGAAAACTGTGGCCTATTAACTTTTTGATGGATTAGACAAGCCTCTTCTGAGCTACTTCGGAGAAAAAGATGGGCAAGACTTGAGTCAAAACCTAAAGCCCAATCGATGACAATCGCATGTATAGCTTCTGACGCCAAGACGTTTATGGAGTGACTTGTTAGACTGCCTCATTCCATGAGGAGGAGTAGTTCGTCAGTGGTTCCTTTGCCCACGTAGAAGCCTGCCCTCGGCAACCTCTTTCTGCCTAGGAGCATGCGAAGGTTACTCAAAGGTATAGGCCTCGATGCTTCGTGCAGATTTTTGAATCTGATGAACGAGACTTTCCTTTTGTCGTTCACGAACTGTTCGTACTGCTGTCTTGAGTTCAGGGCTGATTCGTGGCCATAGTCTTTCCACATTTCCTTTGTTTCGCCGACCTTGCGTTCAATGAATTCGGCATAGCCTGCCAGTTCCCCGACAGGCTTTGTAACATAGAAAAAGAGCACTGAGGCGTCGCTAGGTGCTGCTGCCCCCACGCGCACATAAGACAGTATTCCGACTTTTCCGTGGTTCTTGCGCAGAAGCTCTTGCCACCACTTATCCTGAATCATCGCCACAAACCCGTGTTTGCTATTACTCATGTAACCACGTTTTCCCAATGATTATCTTGAAATTTAAACCTTGCTCGACCGATAGGATGGCAACCTCTCCGATTAGTTTAAATCCGACCCTTTCAATGTTAAGGAAAGCAAAAAATGCCGCTTGTAGGAAAAAATACGGCACGGCATGAATGAACTAAGCTGAGGATTGAGATGTACAATGCTGGAAATGTCTTTGCGGAGGCAAATATGCCTCATACTGGCGTTTTCCTAGCACAAGTTATGGCTGAAACCATCTGCCCTAAGGGGCCTTAATTCGTCGGTGTTTTCGAACAGATTTTTGGGTGATAAGTGTCTTGAAGGATATTATCCGTTTGCATGCCAAAGACGTTTTTGAAGCCCTGCAGACTTCTGAAGCAGGATTAACCAGCGAAGAGGCTGCGAAACGTCTTGTCGAGCATGGTTTCAACATGCTGGTTGAGAAGAAACGCGTGCCCGTAGCTTACAAGTTTCTGAGCCACCTCAAAGACCTGTTCGGAATACTGTTGCTCTTCGCAAGCCTTCTTTCACTGCTCGGCGGCATGCTTGAATTGAGTTTGATCATTCTGGCCGTGGTTCTGGTCAACACGTTCTTCAGCCTCTTCCAAGAGTGGCGTGCAGAGAAGGCCATGGAAACTCTGAGGAACTGGATGCCTGAATACGCCAAGGTCATCCGTGATGGCGAGCTGAAGAAGATTCTCGTGAGAGAACTCGTTTCCGGCG
>CAYGYI010000191.1:0-2821 GCA_964354055.1 uncultured Candidatus Bathyarchaeia archaeon
ATGCTTTCATAGCATACAGAAGCAATAGAGGAACAGATCAGTTGAGTTCTCCTAAGAGTCGCAACTGGGATGGTGACAAAGCTCTCTGGAGCGAGGAAAGCGAAATGCCCAACGCGGGCAATTCAGTTCTCTTCACAAGAGTTGCTTGTTGTCCGATTCAACAACGGTCTTTCGAGAAGATTGTAGTTGCATTGAGCGAGGAAGGATACCTTGATGCATACGTGTACGATGGGTCATCGTGGGTTACGACCTACAATTTAGGTCAAGTGTGGATGAGTTTGCCAACACTTGCCACCAGGCCATACGATGTCGCTTATGAATCGTTGTCCGGGAAAGCCTTACTCGTTTATGAAACAGTTGTCGGAGGCGGGACCAAAGATTTGGCTTACAGAACTTGGTCGCTCAAAACTGGATGGAGCCAGGAAAAATACTACGATGACAGCGATCATGCCTCGAAGATTGCAGTCACGTATGTTGCTTTGACCTCTGTTCCAAACTCGGACAAGATTGGTGTCGCATACATCGACAGCTCCAACAATGACGCAAATGCTGTAGTCTGGGATGGTTCTGCATTCGGCAATGTTCTTGAGCTGACAGGCTCAATCTCGACAACGATGGAAGAATGTATCTCGATTTCCTCAGAAACAAGTGGCGCAATAGTAACTGTTGCAGGAGAAGGCGAGTTCATTAAATGGAGCAGGTTAACAACATCGTGGTCTTCTGTGAACGTTTTCGACATAAATTCAGGCGCAACAAGCCCTATGAATTGGCTGAAACTGGCACAATCACAGAATGACAGACTGATGCTTACGAGTGTTGACGGTGCGACCGACTTGGCTACGAGTGTTCTAGACGAGAACTCGGTCGGAAACCGCCAATGGGAGACAGCCGCAGAGTCAATGGGCTCAATGGCTTCAACCGCATCTGTTTCAGCAATGCGCTTCACTGCGCAAGCAAGCAAATTCGTCACCAATATTCTGGTTTTCATTCAGACGGCTTCAGTTTCACCAGCTTACAGGTTTGGAATAGAAACCAGCACCGCTGGCTATCTGCCAAGCGGAACTTACGTTGGAGGAGCTTCTAATTATGCCGTTGCCACACCAACTGCCTCTGGGTGGCTGAACCTCACACTTCCATCCACAGCAATGCTGACTGCAGGAACTGTGTACCACATCACTGTTAGATATGATAGCGGAACCATAGGAGCAGCAAACTATATCGCTTTGAGACGGCTGGGCACAAATCAGAACAATTTCCGTCCAAAAGAAAATGCGATAGATAGCTGGCTGAACACCATTTCAGGCACAACCATTCAAAATCGCGACCCGATATTCATCCTGAAATACAATGCTACTGGCAGTTACGAAGCAATGCCATATGATGGTATCGCCACCCACAATGTCTACGGAGCTAATTGGTACTCTGAGAAATGGACACAAAACGGAAGTAACAAAATCGTAGGCGTCAATCTTCCCCTTGTAAAGACTGGAACCCCTCCAGACTCTCTCTTCATTATTCTGCGCAACGAAACAGATTCACAGGACGTCGCCACGATAACAGTTCCTCAAAGTGACATAACAACCACGCCACAATGGTATGAACGATACTTTGATTCACCCATATCTTTAGTGAGTGGAAAGTCGTACAGGCTTATTTTGAAGTCTCCAAGCTCAACCTTATCGAACTACTTCACAGCCAGAAGTCTCACGACAAGTCAGCCAGGAGCCTTGACCTACGACGGGACAAACAGCTACTACAGTTTCTCATCAAACGGCGGGGTAGGTTGGACAGACACTTTCACACAAGATCTAACGTATATCCTCCTTTTGCAGAACGCTGGAGTAATGGGATGGGTCATTCATCCTCCTTGGGACGCGAGCGTGGACACTCATGCTTCAAGATGCGCAGATTTCGCATGGGAATATCGCACATTGCCCAATTTCGAGAACGAGGGCTTGCTTGTGTATGGAACAACCGCAGGCCAGATCACTTGGCGCAAGTTCCGAGCACCAAACTATATGGCTGCAGCAACAAATGTCGCGATGGGCACTAGCATTCACACGTGGGTCCAACTGAAGTCAAGCCCAAGAAACGTAGGAAACGACAGAATTGTGTTGAGTGCAGTCCTAGAGGCGACAACCTACGCCCTCGGAGCTGTCAAATGGGATGGAACAACCTTTACGGTAATTGGTACGTCAACTTTTACAGATGACACAACCGTTGCTGATTATGAATGCTTTGAAATAGGGTTTGCCTACTTTGGCGACCCCGTGGGGTTCACGACTGAAGCAGAATTCACCGGAACATCAATCCTTGGAAATCTGACATCTATCGTTTGGGCAATTGACGTTGCATGGAGCACCGGCAATGTTTCAGTCACCTTTCAACTGTTCGACTACAACCTTGGCGTTTATCCAACAAGCGGCGACGGATACATTTTCTATAATTCTAATGCAATCCCATACACAGACGAAGCCAAGAACCAAACCATAACAGCAAACCTGACACGTTTCCGTGGCACTTCTGGGCAATGGAAAATAAAAGTAACGGGAGTCAAAAGCTCAAGTGCACAATTCGACTTGGGAGTTGACTTGATTGAGCTGCAATCCCCCAGTGGCGGACCCTACTTCACGTTCATAAACGGTGGCACTTTGACTTCTCACATAGTGTCCTTATGGATTATCAATTCCTCACTTCACGAGCGCTATGACGTGAACATTTACCTGAATTCTGGTCAGAGCCTCGTTTTCTACAGAGACGACATCAGTATACCTAGCGGCCAATACACGGTAAGAATCGTGACAGACAAAGGCAACCTCGC
>CAYGYI010000192.1:0-2795 GCA_964354055.1 uncultured Candidatus Bathyarchaeia archaeon
GGTTTGCCATAGATTGCGTAGATGTTCTAACTATTGTTGCTTCTGAAGTTCGCATATTTCCTCTTCAAGCTCTGCCGTTTTTTCCCGAAGTTCTGTGCGCTGATATTTGACAAGTTGGTGCGGACGGTTTTCCAAATCGATTGAGGCCTTTCCTTCGGTTGATCTCGGGTACGAAGCTTCAGAGTCTCTTCGTTGCTTGAAGCGCCTTTTCTGCTGTTGAAATGCAGAACAGTAGGTCGTCAATCGTGGCGATGAACGTCGGCATGCCTCTTTTGCAGATTATTCTTGTCACAACTTCTCGATCTTGTCGTGTCGTGTTTACTGATAGACCGTTTGGTGTCTTGAAGTTGTCAGGCGAAACCGCGCAGGCCACTGCTTGCGCCGTCTGCTCGTCACTATATTCCAGAGTTATCTGCGCTTCCAATGCTCTCGCCTTTCAACTGTTTGCCAACCAGTTCGTTGACAAGGTTGATGAATGCAGAGATTTTGTCTTTGGGTACTTGCGCGCCTGCAGCCACATTGTGTCCTCCTCCTTTTCCGCCGAACTTCTCGGCCGCAATCTGCATAACGTCTCCCAGATTCAATCCTCTGCCAGTCATACTATCCACGGTTCTGGCTGATATTTTTGCCAGATTTTCCTCTTCGACGTTAGCGTAAGCAATAAGTGGCTTTTCGGGATTGGGGAGACTTGATGAGAGTATCGACGATATGGTGCCGACGATCTTGTCGTTGATGTAGTCGGCACCATAGACAACGTAGATGTTGTCAAACTCTTTCATTCTTTCAGGCTTCTCCATGATCCAGCCAAGGTACTTGTTTATGGTGAGCCTGTAGTCGGCTAGCACTTTATCTGCCTCTTCAAGTGCTAAACCTCGATCGCCCATGCAGATTGCTACGCCCAAGCTTGGCCTGTCCATCCTGCCAGTGGCATTCAACAAAACACCGAACTCCCTAGCATCCCTCAACGGTGTCCAAGGCTCCTCACGAGTCAAAGTGTAAACGTGCCCAATCAGGTTGGCCACCTCGCACCGTAAACCCTTCGAAAGCAGATAGTCAGCCAAAGCTGAACACAAGCGTTTCTTCTCGTCCTCCGACAGGTCTCTCAAAGCACGCCACTTCTCACCATCACGCACCTTAATTCCCAAATTCGACAGAAAAGCCAGACTCCTGTCCTCCTCACCACTTATGCCTGGAATGAACGGGTTTGTCGTAGACGCCAATGTTCGATGAATTGGTCGTGTTTCTCTTCCGAAGAATATCAGGTCTTTCTCAACAGTGAGAAGGCCAGCGTTCACGGCGTCTTCAACGATTTTCTCGTTAACTCCGCCCAGTTTTCTCTGATCGCACTTGTCCTGGAGGTCTCCAAGGGCACCCACGATGGCCACGGGCGCCAAGTCAACGTTGACCTTGTCTAGAGCTTTAGCCACAAGGTAGGTCACACCTGATCCGCTGATGTCTCTCGCACCATCAATTCTGTAAAGATGCGGATTGACATGCACTACGTTGGCAGAGTCTTCTCCAATTATTTGGTGATGATCCAGAATCACGGCTTTGAAATCCGCGAGATTATCTTTCACGAAATCTATATATCCGCTTCCTAAGTCAGTGAAGAGAATCAACTGCGGTTTTTCAGAAAGAACCTCTCCCGCGATTTTGTCATTGATCCACTGAGTTACCTGGATGCGAAACCTTGCATCAAGCCTGAACAGCGCCTTGCCGATGATGCCTGCCGCAGCGACACCATCAGCATCCAGATGCGAGAAAACGTGGATAAAGCCGTCATCGTTGATAACGTCCCGAATGGTTTTAGCAGCTTTCGCTGCTGAGTCAGTGAAGCCCGTGATGTTGTTCTCGTCCGAGGTCAAAGCAACCACGCCAAGCTAGAAAGCTAAAATGTTCACAGATTTAAATCTGGTGCAAAACGGCTTATCCGTTCTGCGAAAGCTGAATCATCGAAAAAATGATTGCGAAGAGCTTTTCAAGCCATGGAGGCTATTTTCGGCTCGTATTTCCAGTTTTCAGGCAAGATGCCTTTCCGTCTATAATATCTTGCAAGCTGGTAGATCTTGGCTTCAATGATTTGCATTGAGCGTTTGTTGTTCAGGTCTTTGTGGTTCTTTTCGAGGTGAAGTCCTAGGCTTTCTGCCTTCTTGATCAGGTTGCCGAGGTCTTCAGGAATTGTGGGCGCCAGCTGCGCCTCCTTCATGATCTTCGTCACCGTCTTCCCTGCTATCGGCTTCACCAGTGGAATCGAGTATTGGTCTCTGAGAATTGTTCCTATGCGGCTGGCCGCGTTTCCTTCCTTCGCCAGCTTGATGACAAGTGCCTCAACTTCTTCAGGTTGGTATTTACACCAGCTTGGTGCACGCTTGCTTACGGGTCTTATCGAATGCGACTTTCCCTTTTCCTGCTTCGGCATCTATTACCACTTAAACTCTGTATGAGCGACGTTAGACCGCTATTTAAGATTATTGATTGAAAGTAAAAACTGTTTTGGTCTCAGCTACAGAGGCTTCTTGTACCATTCAGCGAACTTGCGCAGAGCCATGGCTCGATGCGAAAAGCCATTCTTTTCAGCCAAGCTCATCTCAGCAAACGCTTTGCTGCCGCCAGCAGGCTCGAAAATCGGGTCAAAACCAAAACCCGACCTGCCATCCCCCCTCATCTCCCTCATCGTTATCTGGCCAATAGCTTCGCCAGCAAAGCACAATGGCGACCTAGCCTCCTTGGAACAGTAGGCGATCACAGACCGAAACCTTGCCCTTCTGTCCTCCACCCCATTCATGAGCCTCAAC
>CAYGYI010000193.1:0-2779 GCA_964354055.1 uncultured Candidatus Bathyarchaeia archaeon
ACTGGACCTATGTTTCTATCCTTGTCTTTCTCCTGCATGAAGTTAAGCGAGCTGTACATGGTCGGTGGGAAAAGTCTGGCTCTGCTGAGCATTGCTTCATACATGAAGTATTCAGGTCTAATGAAAATTTCGTAAGATAGCTCAGGGTAGCTTACGACTATGTTCTCGATGAGCTCGGTGACCAGTCTTTTCTTGAGTTTGACTTCTTGCGCACGTAGATATTCAGCGTTGATTAGCGGGCTGTATGGGAAAATGAGTCCGCCGGCTAGTGCCTCACCCAGAAAACCTCGGTCAACATCTCGCTCGAAGACCCATTGGTCAACCGCCAAAACGGCTACAGTATGGTCGTTGAAGAGCTTCAGAAAATGCCTCATTCGAGGTTGAAATCCCCGGATTACGAGAAGAACTTCAATGGTTTCCTTGTCGACAGACAATCCTAGGGCGCAGTCGCTGCATACACAGGACGCTGTGATTTCGGAAACTTTAGCCACGACTCTGCAGAAGCCCAGAATCTGCTCGGTCAATTCTTCTTTTAGGCATTCAACATGTGCCGTCAGCATTCCACCCTAGTTGGAGAGGAAAACCAAAAGAAGAAACATACAACACATACTTAATACTTGTCAACAATCAGACCGTATGTTCTCAGAACCTTCAACGCCTTCACCGCTTTCTCAGGCAGATTATAAAGAGGAATGGACGTTTTGCGCATGACTCGGTGTACGAGCTCAAAATCCTCGCCGCCGGCAGGCACATCAACAACTGGCTTACTCGGATATCTAGCAGCTATTCTCTCAATTACTCTCGCGTCAGGCGGCTCAAAGAAAGTCGACTTAAGCATGTTGATAACCAGCACACCATCCACGTTCCTGTCGCCAAGCACAAGCTCAAGAACTTTCGCATAGCGATCTGCCCTCGCATCCGCAATCATGTCAATCGGGTTGGCAGCGTCAACGCCGGGATAGAGGCTTTCGATCTTGCTCTTGACCTCTTCAGACAGAGTTGCAAGTCGGAGTCCGTTTCTATCAACTGCGTCGCCAGTCAGTATTGCAGGGCCGCCTACATTGCTGACGATGGCCACATTGTCGCCGCGCATTGGAGGCTGCTTGGAGAGCGCTATAGCCGCGTTCATAAGCTCCTCTATATCTCCGACGCGAATGATACCGGCTTTTTTGAAGGCTGCATCGAAAATCTCGTCTGAGCCTGCGATTGAGGCTGTGTGCGACTTGGCTCTGTAGGCTGATTCCTGTGTTACGCCACCTTTCAGAACGAGAATGGGTTTCTTCGGCACGATTTTTCTGGCCTCTTCGATAAACTCGCGCCCGTTCTTGATGCCTTCCATGTAGAGGCAGATGACTTTCGTATGCCTGTCCTGTCCAAAGAACTTGAGTAAGTCAACGTCGTCAACGTCTATCTTGTCACCTACAAAGGCGAACTTGCTTATGCCAATCTGGTAGAAGCACGCCCAGTCAAGCAGACAAGAGCCGACTCCGCCGCTCTGCGAGATGACAGCAATATCGCCCTTTGCCGGCATGGTGTCCTTTTCGAAAGTTGTGTTCAGACCATTCGCAGCATTGATAACACCCATAATCGTGTTTGGACCAAGAATCCTTACACCGAATTGTCGCCTGAGCTCAAGTAGTTGTTGGCGCTGGTGAGGTTTGTATCCGCCAGTTATCATAATCAGTGCTTTGACGCCGGACTTGGCGCATTTTTGGGCATAGACGACTGATTGATCTGGAGGGAGCATGATTACCGCAAGGTCAGGCTTCTCAGCCAACTTGCTCAAATCATCATGCTTGCCTTCCCTGTGGAGATCTAAGACAAAGGTTTTGCCACGAAAGAATTTCTTCATGTTGTAGGTTACGCTTTTGAAAAGCTGAGGTGAGGCCATGCCTACTTTTTCGCGGATTACGCTTGAGCCTACTAGAACCACGCTTCGTGGCTCAAAGATGGTCTTCACTTCATCCATAGAGTCAACCTTCAAACAAAGCCCGCCAAGTGGGAAGGAAGAAAGATATGTCGAACGTGTTCATAAATCTAACCCATCAAGCGTCTATTTTCGTTCGATAATTTTCATGTAGGCGAAGGTTGCGCACAACGTGAAGATTCCTGAAAAGACTACTACGTTGATCACCATGCTCCAAGAAAACGAAAATGCTGGGGAATGAAGCAGAAACGAGCGAATCATGTCCGAGGCGTTGGTTAACGGGTTGACTTCAGCAAGAGTTACGAGGAACGATGGAAATCTTCCATCTTTGCCTAGATCTTGAATGAGAGAAAGCGGGTAAAAGACGCTACTGCAGAAGAATAGCGTATAGTAGACTAGGCCTCTCGCTGTGATGAATTTTTCCAGACTGGAAGTTGAAACTGCTATGGCTATGCTGAGGCCGGAGATGCCTGTCGCTAGGAAGAAAAGAACAAACAGAATCAGAAGGAACTGCCCAACCGAAGGCAGGCCTAGAAATAAGAAGCAAGTCGCAAGTAGCGGCGACATGTAGAGCATCCCTCGCAATCCACCTGAAAGAACTCGGCCCATAGCCAGCTCAAACCGCGTCATAGGCAAGCTCAACATGTAATGGTGAACCTCTCTTCGACGTTCCATGTTTATCTCGCGTCCTATCATGAAAGCCGATGCAAACAAGCCAGTGACAACGAGGCCTGGCGCGAAGAAGTTGAAGTAACTGCCTATTTGAGTCTTGATGGATTCGGCTAGCATATTGTTGTAAACTATGGCCATGATGAATAGGTCTGCGAGGTTCATGCTGATCAGGCCTACGAG
>CAYGYI010000194.1:0-2766 GCA_964354055.1 uncultured Candidatus Bathyarchaeia archaeon
ACGTAGAAGTTGTGGCCGCCGCGGATCAGCGACTGATAGTCGTTAACACCGAAGACATGCAGGCCTCCTCGCATGCAGGCCTTGGCAAAAAGGAAGCCTGAACGCGCAACGCCTGCGCCTGCTTCGCCTCCGATCAAAAACGAAAAGTCAGTAGCCTTCATGAGAATTCGCCAACCAAAACATTGGCTTTCCAGTTATAAAAAATGTTCTCAAAGAACCGGTTCCGTTTCTGCGGCTTCACACCGGTCAAGCACAGACGAGTTTTGTCTAGTTAGCACTGGAGATGCGAAAACGTTAAAATCGAAATGCCCTCCACATAAGTGGATAGGTGATGTTGTTTTGCCGATTGATCCTGATTTTCAGAAGAAGCGAACTGTGGTTGAAAAACATAATGGACATGACGTGTGGGGTCCTGTTGAGCCGCCGAAGAAACTAGGGATTCATGGCACGAATGTGGCGGTGGACTGGGATGCCTGCACGGGCGATGGAGTGTGCCTTGAAGTCTGTCCGGTGAGTGTTTTCGACTGGGCAGACGCTAAGGGTCATCCGACCTCTGAGAAAAAGTCAGACCCAGCCCGAGAGGGCGATTGCATCCAATGCCTTGCATGTGAAACGCAGTGTCCAACCCAAGCCATAAAGGTCAAAACCTAGACGAAAGCATGATCTTGACAACAATTTTCTAGTCAGAATTATGGAAAACTCTTTATTCTCCTTTTTTCGAACATAGTTTAGAGGCGACTTTGTGAACACGAAAACTGACAGGACACTAGATTGTATAGGTCTGTACTGTCCTGAACCCGTCTACAAGACGAGAATTGAGATGGATGAGTTGAAGGTAGGCGAAACGCTGGAGGTTTTCGCCGATGATCCTGCCGCCGAGTCAGACATACAAAGCCTCGTGAAAAACTTAGGACAGGAAATAATAAGCGTCGAAAAGAAGGGAAACACAGTTCGTATAGTCATCAAAAAAGTGAAATGAAAGTTAAGGGAGATGATTTGAATGAGTGCAAGAAAGAAAATACTGTATGTTCAGACAAGTGGCGTTGATCAGCCTGAACGTGCTTATTCGCCCTTCATTTTGGCCACCACCGCGGCAATGATGAACATCGATGCCACAGTCTACTTCTTGATAAAAGGCATCACGCTGGTCAAGAAAGGCGAAGCTGAAAAGATCAAGATAGGCAGCTTCCCCTCGCTCAGAGAAGTCATGAACCAAGCCATCAAGGCAGGCGTGAAAATGATGGTGTGCGAGCAGAGCTGCGGCCTACTGGGCATTCCGCGCGGCGAATTCACCGAAGGAGCTAACGTCGTAGGCGCAGCCACACTGAACGATTTGATATTGAACGCTGATGCAGTGCTGTGCTTCTAGGCGATTGCGGTTGACGGAGAAAAAACGCATCTACATGGACCATGCTGCAGGCAGGCCTGTTGATCCGCGCGTGGTAGAGGCGATGTTGCCTTATATGCAGAAAACCTACGGCAACCCTTCGTCACTGCACACTTACGGACAAGAGGCCAGACGAGCGCTGGAAGAGGCAAGAACCAGACTGGCCGACCTGATCAACGCCGAAAAGAAAGAAACGATACTGTTCACGTCAAGCGCCACGGAAAGCAACAACCTAGCCATCAAAGGCACTGCGAATCGCTACAAAGATCATGGAAACCGCATCCTAACCTCCAGCATCGAACACATGTCAGTAGTCAACTCGTGCAAGTACTTGACCACGAAAGGCTTTGAGGCAATCTTCTTACCTGTGGACCAGCACGGCTTCCTGAACCTTGAAGCTCTGGAAAAGGAGCTGACCGACAAAACGATTCTCGTGACCGTCGTTTATGCGAACGGCGAAATAGGCACAATCGAACCTATCGGAGAGATAAGCAAAATAGTGCATGATAAGAATGCTTTTCTACATGTGGACGCCACGGCCGCCTGCGGGCAGATACCAATAAACGTGAGAGACGAGGACATAGACTTGCTCACGATTTCGTCAAACGATATGTATGGCCCGCGGGGCGTGAGTGCGTTGTATGTGAAGGAGGGCATTAGGCTTGAGCCTCAGCTGCATGGAGGAGGCCAAGAGCGGGGATTGCGTTCAGGAACCGAAAACGTGGCAGGAATAGTGGGCTTCGCCAAAGCAGCAGAAATCGCCAAGAAGGAAATGAAGCCGGAAGGCGAGAGACTCGTCAAGCTCAGAGATCACTTTATCGAAGGACTGACTAAGCCAATTCCATATGCTTTTGTGAACGGCCATCCGACCAAACGGTTGCCTGACAACGTGTCCGTGCGGTACAGCTTCATTGAAGGCGAGTCTATGCTGTTGAGCCTGGATTTGGAGGGCGTCTCGGTTTCTTCGGGTTCGGCGTGCGCAGCGAAGACGTTGGAGCCTTCACATGTTTTGTTGGCGCTTGGACTTAAACATGAGGAGGCACATGGCTCGTTGATGTTCACGTTGGGCAGGCAGAACACGTTGGAAGATGTGGACTATGTGATTGGCCTGATGCCGGGAATCGTGAAAAGGTTAAGAGCAATGTCACCGTTAACACCGAAGGAGCTGAATGGCTGATGTACAGTCAGAAGGTCATGGAGCATTTCAAGAACCCGCACAACATGGGCGAGATTCCAGACGCGGACGGTGTGGGCACAGTAGGCAACCCCGTGTGCGGAGATCTCATGACCATATACATCAAAGTCAAAGACAACCGCCTCACAGACATCAAGTTCAAAACCTACGGCTGCGGCTCAGCCATAGCCACAAGCAGCATGAT
>CAYGYI010000195.1:0-2726 GCA_964354055.1 uncultured Candidatus Bathyarchaeia archaeon
CGCCAGCTCCTCAGGCTTCATGCCCATCGCCAAACCGAGCAACTGCGGATAGTGCAGTATCGGAATGCCGTAGGTCTCGTTGAACGTTTTCTCAATGCGGAGCTCGTTTGTGTCGTACATTATGTGGCAGAATGGGCAGATCGTTATCATTGCTTCGGCCTTTACATCTTTGATGTGGTTCAACTTGTCTCTTGCTAGCTGCAACGCGACTTTGTCGCTCACGCCCACACTTGGCGCGCCACAGCATTCAGTTTCATCCATGTAGTCAAGGCAGGTCGCGCCCGTCGCCTCAATCAGCGTTTTGAGCGTTTTAGGATCTTCCGGATCATCGAATCCGATGTACTCTTTCGGCCTCAGAATGTGGCAACCGTTGTGTTCAGCCACCTTCAGCATGGTCAGCGGCTTGATGACGACCTCCTTTATTTTTTCTAACCCTATGTCCTCGATGAGCACTTGCATGAAATGCTTTGCATCTACCGTGCCCTTAAACTCTAGTCCTGCTTCTTTGAGGTGGTGGTTTATCTTGTCACGCAGGGTCTTGTCTTCTTTCAGCATCTTGTTGACTTTCTTCAAAGTTCCTGCGCAGCCAGGGCACAGTGTAATTATGTTTAGGCCTTTCTTTTCAGCCATGGCAAGGTTGCGCGCTGCCAGTATAAGCATCGTTTCGTGGCTCACTGGGTCAAGAGGCAGACCGCAACAATTGAACTCGGGCATTTCGACAAGTTCAATGCCTAGCTTTCCGAAAGTCTTTCGCGCCGAGATTTCGAAAGCAGAAACACGGTAAGGAATCGCGCAACCGAGAAACATCAGATACTTGTGTTCGGCCATCTCACTCACCCTTCTTCTCGACATGTTTTAGGAACCCTACGCCACGGAGTGATTTGCACACGCTTTCAGAGTTGCCTTTTGGCAACGGAGGCAATCCTAGGCTTTCCCTCTTCTTCACTCTAAGCTCCGGAATCTTGTAGGCATAGCCTGACTCAAGTATGCTTGAAGCTTGGTCCTTAAAAACTTGGGGGATGTGGCCTTGCTCTGCCGCAAGATTCCTCAGCACACGTATCACGCTGGCGACTTCAACGTCCTGTGGGCAGCGATCCGTGCATGTGAAACATGCGGCGCACAACCACAGTGTGTCGCTGTCCAGCACCCTGCTCTTCAATCCAAGCTGTGCCATGCGAATAATCTGCCGAGGCCTATACGTTTCGCTGAACCTTGCCACTGGGCAATCTGATGTGCATGTTCCGCACTGGAAGCAGCGCATCAGCTTTTCTCCACCGTGCATCTTCGAGATTTCATACTTGAATTTCGGGTCCATTTCCGAGGCTTTCACTAGTTTCTGTCCTGTTTCAGTCATCATGCCTCAACCTTCTTACTTTTCAGCGGGTTTGGTCCCAACTTTTTAACCTCGTCAACCATGTCCCGCACGATAGCTGCAAACTTGTCTCCTTCACTGGCCGAGACCCATTCCAACCGCAAACGCTCTGGCTCGATTCCAAACTCCTTCAAAGTATTTCTTAAGAGCGTTATTCTCCTCAATGCCTTGAAGTTGCCGCTGATGTAGTGGCAGTCAGAAGGCAGGTGGCAGCCAGCAACGAGCACGCCGTCTGCGCCATCTTTGAAGGCTTCAAAGATGAAGACGGGATCTATTCTTCCGCTACACATTACGCGTATGATTCTGATGTTCGGAGGATACTGAATTCGACTTACGCCTGCCAAGTCGGCGCCAGCGTAAGCGCACCAGTTGCACAAGAAACCAATTATCCTTGGCTCAAACCCGTCATTTTCGGTCATGCTTTCGCCTCCACCAACACAGCCTTGACTTGAGCAAGTATTTCGTCAGTTGTAAAGTGGCCCATCATGATGGCTTTAGTTGGACACGCCGTACCGCATGCACCGCAACCTTTGCACAAGGCTTCTAGGACATGTGCAATGGGCTTGCCATCTTTATCTTTCATTTCAACTGCACCGTACGGGCATAGATATTCACAGATTCTGCAACCACTACATAAATCTTCGTTCACGTTTGCGACGATTCCTTCCATCTCAAGCGTCTTTTTCGAAAGTATAGTGGTTGCCCTTGCTGCAGCTGCGCATGCCTGTGCTATGCTCTCGTCAATGTACTTCGGCGAATGTGCCATTCCGCACAGGAACACGCCTTCCGTGGCGAAGTCCACTGGCCGGAGTTTCATGTGCGCCTCCAAGAACGAGCCGTCCTTAGTCAATGGCACTTTGAGCATCTCTGCCACGCGTTTGTTGTTAGGGTTCGGAATGGTGGCAGCACTCAACACTACGACATCTGGCTCAACCTCTACCTCTTCTCGTATCACAGGTTCGTAGAAAGTGACCTTTAGCTTCCCATTCTCATTGCTAACTTGAGGCTTTCTCTCGTCTCCGTAATTGACGAATAGTACTCCTTTCATTGCAGCCTCGCGGTAATAGTCTTCTTTGAAGCCATATGATCTCAGGTCTTTGTACAGAACGTAAACTTCGGTTTCAGGACTTACTTCTTTGATCTTTAAGGCGTTTTTGACGGCTTGTCCGCAGCAGATTCTTGAGCAGTTTGGTCTTTCTTCGTTTCTGGCGCCTACGCATTGGATCATAACCACGTTTTTGGCCTTGAATTCGCCGCCTGCAAGCTTCTCTTCGAGCTCATGCTGCGTCGTGATTTTCTGGTCTTTGCCGTAGAGGTATTCGGTGGGCTCGTACTCAACTGCGCCTGTTGCCAC
>CAYGYI010000196.1:0-2098 GCA_964354055.1 uncultured Candidatus Bathyarchaeia archaeon
AATGGGTTGGTTAGCTGACATGCCCGTTGCCTCTAACTCATGTTTGCACGATTCCACTTGAGTCTCCATAATCTTCAAGTGTTGCCTCAAGCTTTCAATTGTCGTCTTCTTTCTCGCGATTTTCTCATTTGCTGAAGATAAGGCATCTTCAAAGTTTGCAAGATTCGCAAGCAATCTCGTCTCTTTCCGCTTGAGTTCTTCGTTCTGCACCTTGACTTCTTCGAGAGTCTTCAGCGCCGAATCGGCTTCATCCAGTGATCTCTTTGCGGAGGCCAGTCTCTTGGCCGTATCCTGTAGCTCAATTTCGATCAGTGAAAACTCTTCAACGATGCGGTTGTATTCCGCGCCAAGTTTTTCCATTCCCGTTACGTCTGGGTCTCTTTCGTACACTTTCTTTTCAACTTCGTAGTCACGCTGATAGTCTGAGAGGCTGCTCCACGCTATTTCGTAGTCGGATAGACCGAACATCTCGTCTAGGCGTTTTTGCCGTTCTCTTGGAGCCGCGTCCAGAAGCTCTTTTAGGTGTTCTTGTCTGACCCACACTATTTCTCGGAAAAGCTCCTTATCTAAGCCTGTTATGGCCTTGAACTGCTCTGCTATGGCTTCGCTTTTCACACTTGAGAGAAGGGTTTCGCCTTCGTAGAGCTCCAGTTCGTCAGCGTCCTGGCCTATGCCCTTGCCACGTTTCTTGAGACCTCGGGACATCTTGTAGGTTTTGCCATTTTGCGTGAATTGTATCGTGACCTTGCCATGATCGGTGTCCTCACGCAATAGGTATTCGTAGCTTCTACCAACCGGATCGCCGAACAGGGCAAAGTCAATCGAGTAGAGAATGCTGGATTTTCCGCAACCGACGCCTCCGACGAGACAGTTGAAACCTCTTGCAAAAGGCACCGTGGACTTCACATGAGAACGAATGTTTTCAAGCTGAACGATTTCGATTTTCATGGCAGGAGCTCCTCGACAGTTTGCTTCGCTCTCTCCTCCTGTTTCTTAGTCAAGGGTTCAATCAAGTTGACTGCAACTCTGGCAATTCTTTCAGCTTCTTCACGGCTGTATCGTTCAGAGAAGATCTGCAGGAAATATTCGAAAGTTTTCGTCTTCAAATCTTTGAATTCGCTTTCGAATATCGACCGAACGACCTCTTCTGAGACTTCGCTTTCACGTAGCAGGACGACCGGGTGGACGATAAGGGCTTTTTCAGCAGAGGCTCTGATCTGCGCGATGTCAATTTCGGAGCGGCTGGCCTCAGGCGGCAAAGTGCCCCTCAACACAGGGATCAACACTACTCCTTCGCTGTCCACCGCTTTCACTGCTTGAACTGCGCGCTCGGTGATCTTCGAAGGCATCAGACCCGTGTAGTCCTGCTCAAGCACGACAAACCTGCGTGTAGACGCGAACTCCACGAACTTGGGAGAAGCGTGGCCTCTCTCGTCCACAATAACATAATAGAAGCCTTTCCTGATCGCTGTTTCCTCGTAGTCTACTGTTTCAGTGCAGCCGCTGTACGCCAGTAACCCATTTTTGAACCTCTCGAGGTACGGTTTGTGCACGTGACCGGCAGCGTAGTAGTCGAAACCTTCGGGAACAAGTTCTGGCGGCAACTCGGCTTCGATGTACGGAGGCTTCACGCTCGGTAAGTCCACAGCCATGTGAAAAACGAATATGTTGAACAGTGAAGGGTCTGGCGAAGGCCTGTTCTGTTCCATGAAGGCTGGAAGCAACTCCTCAGTCTTGCGTCTTGTCCTGAAGTTGGGAACACCATAAACATAGCAACATCCAGCCTTCCGCCAGCACGCTCCCTCATGCCGCGGCAGGTGATAAACAAGCCCAGCACTATCCAAAGGATAGATTATCGTACCAGTAATCATGTTAGGCGCCGAATCATGCGAACCGTCCACGGTCAGAACGGGGATTCCTGCATCTCGCAATCGACTGAAGTTTTTGATTGCATTTTCAAGTGTGACATTTGATGGACGTGCGTTATGGAAAAGATCGCCAGCGATTATTATGAAGTCAGGCTTCAGCTCAATTGTCTTGTCAACTAGCTCCTGAAAAACCCTGTCGAAGTCTTCTCTTCTAGCCTCTAAACCGTACT
>CAYGYI010000196.1:2108-2702 GCA_964354055.1 uncultured Candidatus Bathyarchaeia archaeon
CAAGTCTGCAACGTGGATGAAACTGAAAGCCTTCAAACACCCTTCTCCCATACTACCTAGATGCTCATGCGCAGATTATGCTTGTTGTCAAGGTTTTAAAGGATTTGGAATGGCTACAACGCAGGAGTCCGTTGGGCAACTTCAAACAGAAACACATAAGATTAGCCGCGTGTTAGACAGAAAAGGCGTATAGAATGAAGTGCGGCAAATGCGGGACTGAGGTTTTCCTGCCTTTCAAATGTCAATACTGCGATGGCTACTTCTGCGCTGAACATCGGCTCCCAGAGAATCACGAGTGCCCGCAGATGGAACTTGCGCGCATGCCAAAAGAAAACACTTATCCTGTGGCCACGCAGAAAGTCGAGTCATACGAATACACAGTGACCTATCCTCAGTCGGCACAGACACAGAAGCGGATATACTTCAGCGCAAAGGAAATTCAGCATCTGGCAGTAGCGACATTGCTCGTGGTGGGTGTTGGTCTTTCTATGATGTTATTTTCGTCTTCATTCTTCGGCGGCTCTGATTCAGGCTACATCATGATAGCCGTAGCTGTGGCTATATTCACGGTCTCTTTTTTCATACACGAGTTTG
>CAYGYI010000197.1:0-2634 GCA_964354055.1 uncultured Candidatus Bathyarchaeia archaeon
TGGTTCCGGACCTTGGGTGCCTTCAGCGGCTTCCACCGCGTCGAAGAATGCTATCAGGATATGCCGAAACACATTCACGCGTTCGAAACTGGCTTGTCGTCTGACCCACCAATGAACTGGCGCCTCAGCAAGCTAGACAAATACGCTCTGGTTTCCAACAGTGATAGCCACAGCTACTGGCCTTGGCGTATCGGAAGAGAAGCCAACGTCTTCGAACTTGAGCAGGTGAACTATCAAGAGATCGTGAATGCGATACGTGACAAGGATGCAACACGGTTCAAGTTCACCATAGAAACTGATCCTGCTTATGGCAAGTATCATTGGACAGGCCACCGAAACTGTCATGTGGCCCTCTCCGCGCAAGAAGCTGCCAAACTCGCCAATATTTGCCCCGTCTGCCGCCGAAAGCTCACCAAAGGCGTTGAACAGCGTGTGGAGGAGCTTGCTGACCGTCCAGTAGACTTCAAACCCGAAAACCCGATAGGATTCAAGAGATTGCATCCGCTCTCAGAGATAATTGCCGCTGTGCAGGGTAGCGATTCGCCCTCCACCCAGAAAGTTTGGAACGTATACAACGCCCTTATTGAAAGATTTTCAAACGAGTATAATGTGTTGATTGACGCATCTTTGAACGAGTTACGTGCTGTTGCAGATGAAAAGGTTGCTGATGTGATTGTCAAGGTGAGGGAAGGACATGTATGCGTGGTTCCGGGTTATGATGGTGTTTACGGACGGCTTGATTTGTCTGAGACCAATTCTTGTGTGAGATCTGTGCCTGAACGAGTACAACAGCTTAACCTTACGGACTTCTTTGGTTGATGGTGTTTGTTGGGGTTTGTTGTGTATTTGTGTATGACTTGTATACGAGAAGCCTTATTAAGTCGTAATAGACACGATACTTGTTCAGGCTGGAGATACCCATGGAAACTCTCACACAACGAAACAAAAACGACGACAAAATCACACGCGTCATAGACCGCGTCTTAAGGCAGGTTTTCGGAGAAGAAGCCACCAATCTGATCTACAGACATCTGGAACATAGCCACGGCCTCAAACAGGGCGAAATATCCGAGAAAATCGATGTTTTCGCAGAAGGCCTCGAAGAGTTCCTCCGCTCAGGCGCCTACGTGGTAGAACAGAAGATACTCGAAGACATATACTCCAGCTGCGGTCTGCTCCGCAGACTTGAACTCGAAAAAAGCAACGACGAAATCGACTTCGTCGGCCAAATGAAACTGCTTATGCAAAAAGCATAAACAGCAACTCTCTTCCCCTCTCGTTTTCAACATTCGTTTTTTCCTCCCAGCGAAAGCTATTACCACGGCAAACCATAACGATTTTATAAACGACTCCGATTTTCATTTCGAAGGTTTGCTGCTCAAGAGTGGGTAGACTTTGAAAGACGTTCTTGGTAAGATTTTGGACGTAGCCGTTCAGCGGTTTGAGGCTGAATATGCTGAGGCTCGGGCGCAGAGGCTTTTCAGGACCGCGCTCACGTTGAAAGAGGGCCGCGTTGAAGCTGCCAGACAGGGAATCGAGAATGGTGTGGCTTTGCGAGTGCTTGTTAAGGGTTCGTGGGGTTTTGCATCTGTTGGAGCTTTTGATGTAGAAACGTTGACTGAGGCCGTTTCTGACGCCTGTAAGATGGCGGAGGCTGCAAGCCACAGGCTTAAAACGCCGATAAAGCTCGCCGAAACCAAAGCCGTTGAAGACAAGGTAACCATCAAGCCAAAGAAAGATCCAGCTGTGATCTCCATAGAGGACAAGATCAAAACAGTCTCATCCATAAACAACATTATCTTAAGCTATGACAAACGTGTCAAAAGCTGCACAGTAGACTATCTTGACCTCACAGGGACAAGCTATCTCATGAACAGCACAGGCGCGTACATTGAACAGGACAAGCTTTACGTGTGGTCAAGAATAGTGGCCACTGCAAGCGAAGCAGGCCAGTTTACCATGAGCCGAGAAGAAATCGGCTCAACAGCAGGCTACGAAGTATTCGACGTCGAGATCCCAGAAATTATAGGCGAAAGAATTGCAAAGCGCGCTGTAGGTCAGTTGAAAGCGAAACCGCCGAAGGGCGGAGTCTTCCCAGTGATTTTGGGAACGAACATTATCGGGGTTTTCGCTCATGAGGCTTTTGGGCATTTGGCTGAAGCTGACCTGGTACTTGCCGGTTCGGTCCTATCAGGCAAAGTGGGCAAGAGAATAGCTTCTAGCCACGTCACATTCTATGACGACGGCACAATAGACGGCGCCTTTGGTTCATTTAAATACGATGACGAAGGAGTGCCCGCGCAGAAAACACCGCTCGTGAAAGACGGTGTGGTCGTGGGGTTCATGCACAACCTTGAGACCGCACGCAAACTCGGCGCTAAACCAACAGGCAACGCGAGAGCTGAAGACTTCAGGGTTGATCCTATAATTCGTATGCGCAACACATTCATGGAGCCGAAAGATCATTCATTTGAGGAGTTGATTGAGGGCGTTAAGTTTGGCTATTACCTTAAGGCTTTCAGAGGGGGTCAGGCGAATCTGGACGGCACGTTTCAAGTAGGTGTTCAAGAAGCCTACGAAATAGTCAAAGGCGAAGTAGGCGCCCCCGTCCTTAATGCATCCATAAGCGGCAAC
>CAYGYI010000198.1:0-2607 GCA_964354055.1 uncultured Candidatus Bathyarchaeia archaeon
TTCAATATCCGTAAAGACTGCCGCTGCCGGGTTATTAAAGAAAAGTCTTTCAAATTTCCTTTGACTCTCCAGAAGCGCTTTGTCGGTCTTCTTGTGTTCAGTTATGTCTACGATTATTGCTTGAAAACCTATTGTTTTGCCATTTATTACAAGTCTTGTGGGTTTTGACATGAGGTGAATAACGTGGCCATCTTTGCAGACTGCTCGAAATTCCATGTTTCGCGGTTTTCTTCGTAATCCAATGATCCTGATAAACAGACGAATCACTTTGCCTCTGTCGCTTGGATGTAAGAAGTTCTTGAAAGGATGACCTAACAACTCCTGAGCGGAATAGCCTAGCAAAAGAGTCATTGTGTTGTTCACATAGGTGAATCTGCCTTTCAGGTCAGCGATGCATACGGCTACCGCGGCATCTTCAACCAGACAACGAAATCCTTGCCCGGATTCGAAGCCTTCGATCATTGGTTTGTTTTCTGCTGTTTTCAAGCGAGATGATACTGCATTCCAGCCTTTTTCGCATGAAGTTGCTTCTTTCATGTACTCACCAGTGACTACTAACATGGTATGTGTGACTGTGATGTCACAAACACACAGTGTTATATTCTGAAGCATATATAAATATCGAAACTGTGATCGAATTTGGAACTCAAAACGACGCAATCGTTTGATCGAAGAGTCATCCAAGACTTCATGGACATAATAATTCTCAGGCACATAAGAAGCAATCCTCAGACGAGCGGGTACGACATAATAAAACTCCTTCATAGGCAATATCGCATGTTGCCAAGCCCTGGAACAGTCTACTCAATGCTATATTCGCTTGAGAGACAAAACCTAACAGAAGGAAGAATTAGTGCGGCAAAAAGACTGTATAGATTGACACATCGAGGAGAAGAGCTTCTCAAACAGATCTGCAGCACCAAGATTCATATTCAAATGGTTTTGTCCGCAATTTTCTCTGATCTCTAGAGCCAGTCGGAACCATCATCGCCGGAGGCTCGGCCTTCGCGGCTTCTCCGGTGCCGGTTCTCGTTTACGCTGATTTTCCTTCTTTCGAAGCGGAATCCTCATTTGTCCCCCGCAGATGAGGCACGTGATCACTGCGTGAGGTTCGCGAAGCTGCTTGATGCGTACGCGACAGTTCACGCCGGGTAAGATGAAGCTTTTGCAGTGTCTGCATATTTGGCGACGGTACTCTTTGGACAGGCGAAGCTTTGCGGCCATGGCGATTTTTCGTGCTAGGCTTGCGTATCGTTGGGCCAATGTGGGGTCTTCGCTGATGGCTTCGCTGGCCAGCTTGAACAGTGTTTGAACACGCTGTGTGGCTATGCGTCTGGCGTCAGTATCCATTCCAGTTTGCCTCAGTTTCTTGTTTAGCAGTCTGCGGTCGCGGCTAATGAAATTAGCCCTCGCAAGCATGATCTTTCATGAGAAAAACGTAAATCGCTCATGGCGTTCTGGATTTGTGAGGAAGAATATGCAGCCACGCGTGGTTTTGCTGGTAGATTTGGATTATTTTTACGCGCAGTGCGAGGAGAAGAGAAGCCCTGCCATCAGAGACAAGCCCGTGGTGGTGTGTATGTTTTCAGGTCGAAGCGAAGACAGCGGCGCTGTGGCCACATCCAACTACGTGGCCCGCAAGTACGGCGTCAAATCAGGTATACCCATTTTCATGGCTAAGAAGAAGCTTGAAGGCGTAGATTCGGTTTTCCTGCCTGCCGACTTCGAGCTCTACGAACAGGTCTCAAGCAACATAATGGCGATCCTGAAGGACTATGCGGACAGCTTTGAGCAGGTAGGCATAGATGAGGCTTTTTTGGACGTAACCCAAAGAGTAGGCGGCAGCTTTGAGCTAGCACGAGAATTGGCGCTGAAGATCAAAGGCGACCTCAAGACTCGGGAAGGCATAACAGGCTCAGTTGGCATAGGCCCAAACAAGCTTCTGGCAAAAATCGCCTCAGACGTGCAGAAGCCTGACGGCCTCACCGTCGTCAAACCCGAAAACGTTCAAACCTTCCTAGACCCGCTGCCGGTAGATCGCCTCATAGGTGTGGGCAAGAAGACCGTGGAAAAGATGCAGACACTAGACATCAAAACAGTGGGCGACCTGCGGCAGTTTGACGTCCAAAGACTGATTGAGGTCTTCGGCAGAAGCCTCGGCATCTACTTCCACAACGCCGCAGCAGGAATCGACGACGAACCCGTACGGCAACGAGGTGAGGCTGAATCGTTCAGCCGCATCGCCACGCTGAAAGAGGACACCCGAGACCTCAACGCCATCATGGAGAGGGCTAATGCGTTGTGCGAAGATGTGCATACCACGCTCACACAGCATGGTTACAGCTTCAAAAACGCAGGCATATACGTGGTCCTGACGGACATGATCGCCCACAGCCGATCCAAAACATTCGAAAGCCCCACAAACGACTTGATCATATTCAAAGAAACTGTCAGAGAGCTGTTTGACAGATTCCTCACTGAAACGGAACTCAAAGTGCGAAGGATAGGCGTCAGAGTCGCGGGGTTCGCTCAAGCCGAAAAGAGCCAGAAGGCGCTCACAGACTTCTTGAAGTAGGCACTCAGCAAGCCTTATTTTCAGTAGCGTCT
>CAYGYI010000199.1:0-2576 GCA_964354055.1 uncultured Candidatus Bathyarchaeia archaeon
GGCGACTTCTTTGCCGAAAGCTTCGAAACGGATGTCGAGAGCTTTCCAGCGGACAGCGAATTCACCTTTCCAAGCCAGTTTGCCTTCACCTTCTTTGATGCTTCTTTCGCCCTTGTGCCCACAGCCTTCAAGCCACCGACCTTTGACCTCCATGCCTTCGCAAGAGTACAGAATTTTGCCTTCCTTAGGAAGAAAATCATACGCCTTCGTAGTGTAAATACGGCCGCAGTTCTCACAAACCGCAAAATAGGGTAATGCCTCAAGAAACTTTTCCTGCCCAACCTCCTCCTTCATGATCTCGCCGATCTTCTTCGCGCCTGAAAGGATCGCTTTGATTTCTTCGTTGAAAAGGCCGTTCTTGTAAACTTCGGTGGCGGACATGAACTTGTAGTCGATTCCGCATTTGTCCATGGCCTCCCTGAGCAGCAACGTCATGTGTTCACCGTAGCTCTTGTGGCACCCGAAAATGTCTGGAATGTCCGTCACGGGCTTGCCCAAGTGCTGTGTCAGCGTCTCAGGCATTCCCGCGGGAACTTTTCGCAGCCCGTCTTTGTCATCTGCATAGGCCACAAGCTCCGACTTGAAGCCCTGCTCACGCAACGCCAAAGTCACCGCGAAAGACCTCGCAGCGTCGCTCAAGTTGCCTACGTGTGGAAGCCCTGAAGCCGCCACACCCATCTCCGTCCTAACCAGGTCGAGGCTTCTGCCCAGCTTCCGCTCTCGGGCCACGATTTTCGCAGCCATCTTGTCATACCATGTTCCGTGGCCGATAATCTTCTCACTCACGCGAACGCAACCTCACATAGCAAGTATCAGACAAGAATAAAAAAATGTTTAGAGAGGAAAAGGTTATTTTCTTCTGAAAGCCGCGAAAATCGCCAAAGCAGCCAGCGCCAACAGTACTATCGCGAACGAGTAGATCAAACCAAAGCCTGCCACGAACAGTGCACCGCCCAACGCAATGAACAGCACGCCCCAACCTAGAAAACTCATCGCACTCCGGCCATACTTCTCAGGGCTAGCTGACTGCATCCCTGCAAGCACCAGCAACCAACAGCCACACAGCGCAATCAATAACGGAGACACCAGATCCCACGTGATCGCATTCAATGCTGCAAGCATGACCGAGGCGACAATGATAATCAGCAGGACGCCTATAGAAAGCAGACCTCTGTTCACTGAGCCAGCCATCTTCTAAGTCACGCTCTCCTTACTGGATTTTCTCGCCACAGTCAGGGCAGAACTTTGAAGTCGACGGAATTATTTTGCCGCATTTTGGACAGCTGATGGTTCCGCTTGACGGAGGCGTTATTGAAGTTCCGCACTCTGGGCAGAACTTCGAGGTGGCTGGGATTTTTGCGCTGCATTTTGGACAGATGACCAGCACTGCTGCTGGCGCCTGTGCTGGTCCTGTGGGCGTCATAACTTGTGGAATGAGCACCATGCCGGCTCCTAGGCCTGCTCCAGATGACTTCCCAAGGGATTCTGCAGCGCTTTTGACAGTTTCCATCCGTAGCACTTCGCTGGCACCAGTTCCCCCTGTTCTAAGCCAGAAAAGCCTCTCACGGTACTCAGGGGTCGTGTCTATTCCTTCAAAACGCAGGTCAGTGAGATCTAGGCCTACCCGTTTGAAGTAATCCGTGATGGCGTTCTTCACGATCACCGCTGTTTCGTCAAGCTTTGTGAACACAGTTAGCAGGTCATAGTGGGAAAGCTCGTCGATGAGTTTCTCGTTCAGGAAGCCTCGCAGATAGTTGTTGACGTCTTCAGTCGAGTAGGCGTTTTGTCCACCGACTACCTCGTTCACAAACAACTGTGGGCTTTCTACTTTGAACCAGAAGGAGCCGTGTACCTTAAGTGGCGCAAGCTCAGTGGTCTGTGCTTGTGTGCCGTATTTGCCTGCGAAGACCTTGGTTGAGATAAATATCACGGTGGCCTTGAAAGGTTTCTCCTTGAAGCCTACAAGTCGCGAAAGCAAACCCGTCAGCAAAGGCAGATTCAGCGTGGTCAACTGGTGTCTTCCCGCGTTGAAAACATCGTAGGCTTTTCCATCTCTGAAGAACGCTGCGACCTCGTATTCATGTACTATTAGCTGGGCGCCCCACACTATCTCTTCGTCTGGATAGCGCCACAGAATGTCTTCTGGACCTGGATTCTTCCATTCGATAACTTGCGGCATATCAACTCACTCCTAATATGGCCTCTTGTCTGCTGTCGAACGCTCCTTCAAAGGCGTTCAGCGTATCGGTTAGACTTTGAATGCGATCTTTTGCCTTGTCGTACTTCTGTTTCATGATTTCCGCCTTAAATGTGGCCGCCTCGTCAACCACTTTCGAAGCCTCGTCAACCATCTGGTTGTCGAAGTCAATCATTCTGTCAAGAGCCTCTTCCTTAACCTTAATAACATCAAAGAAGCCTGAATACCCATAAGAAGCATGGTTAACCTTTTCCGTCACGCGGTCAAACTTGGCAACGAGCCTGTCCATATCGCTTAGAACGTCAAGCGAGCGGCGGTCAGCCAACTTCTGAAAAACATCTTTGACATTAGTTCGGGCCTCTGTTAACTTGCGGTATAG
>CAYGYI010000200.1:0-2574 GCA_964354055.1 uncultured Candidatus Bathyarchaeia archaeon
CAATGTAGACCAGCGTGGCGTAGACTATGTCGCGTTTCTCAAGTGAGTACGTGGGTTTGGGCGTGAGCACTTGGCGCAATGCATCTGAGGACAGCAACTGCGCGTGAAGACCTTTCTCTTCGAGAAGTCTCAGTAGCGTCTCGGAAACCACGGACTTGCCACAGCCTGGCAAACCAGTAATCCAAACACACCAGCCACTCTTCAAACAGTACACGTCCCGAACCAGAGCATAGTCTAGTTTCATGCGTGGTTTCGCTTAAAAACTGATAGTCTTTCTCAAAATCAACTGCGCCGAGGGAGTCTATGTTTACTCTTGTGTTTTTACTGACGGCCATTATGAACATGTGGAGGTTATTGGTCATGTTAGTCTAGATCTAGGCTTGTGGGCATGTACCATTTCAGAATCTCTTCAATTGCTCTTTCAGAGCAGCCTATTTCTTTGAGTCTTCGCCGCAGATCCTCCAGAGTTCTCATACTCAAATCAGACACCACTCACCATTAGAAGCCTAATCCAAGAAGCCTATTTATCCTTTGGCCCCGCAGGCATCTCGAAATACGAGTTCACGTTTTCCAAGTCAAACTTCTCGCAATGCAACACGTTCTTAATGAAATTGAACAGTTTGACGCGCACATCCTTCCTGAGGTGAGGATACCAGATAGGCGAGGCTACGACGAGACCGCGCCAAGCGTAGAAAGGTTGAACAGCTTCAAGGATTTCGTTGTCAAACGTCTTGTCCAAATAGTTCTGCCAGAAAAGTTTGAACAGCCGTTCGAAAGGTCCTGACAGCTTCCCGTATTTCTGCAAGGAGTAGAAGAGGTAGTTTACTGTTATGGCGGTCACGTCGTCTGCAGGCTCGCCCCATTCGCCTCGACTGCGGTCGAGAACCGTGAAGTCGGCGCCCTCGCGGAACAGGATGTTCCATGGATGGAAATCGCCGTGTACTTGGCTCAGTCTGTTATGCTTGTGTTTCAGTCTCCATCGCCAGACTACACATTCACGCTCAAGCTCAATCAGGCCGCTTTCGCTAATGAAGCCGAGGTCTTGCGGGTAGCTGTCCAGCAGACCCATGATGCATTCACCGTGGCCAACGAGTTCACGTATGCGCCTCGCGTAGAGCCACGGAGCCTCACGTTTAGTCCTGTGGATCTCAACGAGATAATCAGACAGCGCCAAACAGCGTTCCTCATCCTGCCTGTCCAGCTTTCCAGTTCCTTTGATTCGATCCAAGTCCAGGTGGTAGAGTTTACCATTGACAAGTTCGGTAACGATGAACAGTTCGGAGCAGTCGCCGAGAGATTTCAGAGCTTCGCCTTTCGCTGTGAAGGCGCCTACGTCTACCGAGTGCACATGCTTGGGCAGTTTGTTGAAAGCTGAGTGCTGCCAAAACAGTATGCCTGCGCGGTCGGAGAAGTGGTCGTGGCCAAAGCCCTCAGGCCTCATGGTTTCAAGCACTACTTGCCTGTCCTCGCCCTTAACGCTGAACTCGATGACATAGGGTACGCCGTAGCCGAACCCCTTCAAATCCTCAGCTACATTCTCGCCAGTCAAACGTCTCACGTCAAAAATCTTTGTTTCCGCACCGTAAACCGTGGACAGGTAATGGCGAAGCGTGTCTCGCGGGAGTTTCAGAAGGCTTTCCTTACTCGGTATTATTGCCATCTGTTGTCACCCAGGTTAGAATGTCATGCCAAGTGTAGTAGCCTAAGCTGAAGGCTGTACTTAAGTATATGAGCCAAGTGAGCAAAGCCAACGAAACGCTACCTTCGATGAGGTACGGAAGCAGCATATTTGCCACAAAGGCCAAAGTGATTCTCACATAGACAAGATAAACAACCACAACCAGAAACACAAACACGCCCTTGTCAACTACGTGCGCAGGCTGCAGCCTCTTATTCTTGATACCCAATAATGCATACGAAAGCAAAGCGATACCAAAAATGTAGACCACCGCATAAACGTAGATCAACCACGAATTCACAAACAGCCTAGCAAAGAACCCTGTCTCATAACGGGCCAGATCATAGCCCATGCTTTCCATGAAGAATGTCGAGGCCACATCCATAAACGCAAGCACAGGCAAAATGCAAACGACTCTGTCCACACTATCCAAACTGCCTTCCTCAAGCGCAATACGTTAACAACTAGAAAATAAACTTTGAACCCCATTAGTCCATGAGCCTTCCATGTCCCTCGCCTCAAAACAGGGTCTGGCCTTGAACGGAAAAGCAGCCACGCAGAACAGGAAACTGACGATGTTTGATATCGAAAAAGTCATGCGTAGGCCAAAAAAGCAAAAAAGATGCCTCTTGGAAGCTGAACGCCAACGTTAAATAGACAAGACATAAATGAGCATAGGAGAAGGCAAAACGTTATGGAGAATTTCAAGGTCAAAGACTCCTCCCTCGCACCGAAAGGGCACTTGCAGATTGAATGGGCCTCAAGACACATGCCCGTTCTAAACCAAATCAAGAAGCGATTCAGCGAAGAAAAGCCGCTGAATGGTCTGATGCTTGGCGCGTGCCTGCATGTGACGAAGGAAACGGGAGTCCTCATCGAAACCCTCCTCGCAGGCG
>CAYGYI010000201.1:0-2572 GCA_964354055.1 uncultured Candidatus Bathyarchaeia archaeon
AGACTTAAGATCCTCTGGCGAAGGCCTCCGTGGGTTCGAATCCCACCCCTCGCACTAAGTTGCACCGATTCGAACCTGCCTACCAAGGCGCGACTATCATTCAACTATAGGCTATTACGAGTTAAATATTGACACACGCCACAGATTAATCACCTTGAGCACGAACGATGTTGGCTAACCTGCATTTTCCATTGTCTCTGCATCGACGTAATACACCAGTTTTCTAATCAGGGGGCCAGCGTAGCCTTTTTTCACCACGCCAAGCATGATAACGAGAAACAGAAGATATGCATAGAACGAAATCAGCGAAGCATCGAAAAAGAGTGGCCACGTCAAAAACACAAGAAACAAAAATCCTGCCAAGATAGTGGAAATTTTCCACAATTTCCTTGTTTCAAGCATGTCCAGATCACGTGTACTGTAATCTTCTCTACGCCAAACTAATAACACTGCCGTTCTCATACGCATCACGAGCGCAGTTCCGCTGGGTGACTCAGAAGTCTCGGATAGAACTGCATCGCTTTGCGTTTACGTGTTCTCGATTGGAGATTTATCGCGCGCCTGTCCTTGAGAGATTACCACAAATCTTTAATCGCGTCAAAGGTAGAATACTCATTCCTTAGGGTCGTTATGAGCGAAGATATGCGGGAAAAGAGGCAGCCAGAAGCGTCTTCTTTTCACATGGGAAAACCGCGCTGTTTTGGAACTCTAAGGCAACACATCATCATCTGCAACGGATGCTCAAAACAGCTTGAGTGCTTAGAGAAATACAACGTGCACGAACCGCTTCTGCAACACACATAGAGTCATCCAAGCTATAGAGCGCTTTCTACGGATGAGTCTCGTTCGTGATTCATGCGCGCAAAGGTAATTAATCATTAGAGAGTTTTGAATGTTTATGGGAGCCGCCACGGTCGTTTCGATCAGTCGTGAATTGTTGCAGACGATTCTTGAAGGCGCAAAGAAGCTTTGCCCGAGAGAAACGATCCTGCTTCTACGAGGCAAAAAGAAGAAAGAGATGATAACGATTTCAGAGCTTCTTGTTCCTCCGCTCGCAACTTACGGCAGAAGCTTCGCGAGCATTCCACTTCACATGTTGCCAATGGATTTTTCAATCGTTGGAACTGTGCACTCTCATCCCTCTGGAAATTTGAAACCATCTGCCACAGATTTGAATCGGTCATTTGGAATGATACTCATGATAGTCGGGTTCCCCTTTCTGGATGAACGAAACGCTGTAGCCTACAATCGCAACGGAGAAAAACTGATTTTGCAGATAACAGAAGGCTAGAATAACCGTGCGCAGGAGCGCGAGTATTCCAAGTCCCTCACAGAGGAAGCTCGCGCAAATAGACGAAGCGAAAAGAGACTTGTGATGATATCTCCACTTCATAGAGTTCGAATCCCACTCCTCACGTTAGTCGAGTCTTCGAGATTTATGAGATTAAAGTCTACGATAATTATGAAGCGAGTGGGTTCCTATTCTAGCGTTCTTAAGACGTTTATGGCTTCTTCAATGTGCTTTTCGGGTTGGAATTGGGATGAAAATATGTGTCTGATTATTCCTTTCTTGTCGATGACGTACGTTACTCTGCCGGGGATTATGCCTAAACTTGAGGGGACGTCAAACATCTGTCGAACCTTGTTGTCCTTGTCAACTAGCAACTTGAATGGTAGCATGTATTTGTTGACGAATTCCTGATGCGATTCTAAATCGCCTGCGTTTATTCCCAGAACTTCAGCACCAAGATCTTTGAAAACCTCATAGCTGTCTCTGAAAGCGCATGCTTCCTTGGTGCATCCTCGAGATTCGTCCTTAGGATAGAAGAAAAGAACAATATTCTTCTCCCCTAGGAACTGTGAAAGAGTAACGATCTCTCCAGTGTTCGAAGGAAGCGTAAAATCCGGCGCCTTATCACCGACGTTGACTTTCACCAAGGTTATCTACATCCATCTTTTCATCTTGAAAATCTGTCGTTCTTCCACACATCTGCGGTGTCACTGAATCCGCGTTTTTCCCAGTAGCCCAGCTCCTCCTTCGCTGTGAAGTGTATTTTTGTGAGCCAGAGGGCGCCTTTGTAGCCATATTTGCCGGA
Organism: uncultured Candidatus Bathyarchaeia archaeon; assembly: GCA_964354055.1. GTDB lineage: Archaea > Thermoproteota > Bathyarchaeia > Bathyarchaeales > Bathycorpusculaceae > DATKKK01. Next base: position 2,097 of record CAYGYI010000201.1, read on the forward strand.
CATGACTAGACGTAGCGGGAAGCCGAGGCCCTGCTCAAGCGTTTCACCATCAAGTTTCGTGGCCAGCAGTATGTTGTTTCCCATAAGCTCGTCTAACGGAAGCGAGGTCGTGTACCCGTCTGCGCACTCGAACAGCACATGCTTCGCCTCTCTTGTGGGCTTGACCAGGCTTGCAATGTGGTTGAAGCGGACGCCTTCCCACTTGCAGTTGAGCACGCTCCAGCCCTCCACGCAGTGGAAATCGCTCATAGACTTAACCGTCGGTAGTTTCGCAAACTCTGTCCACGTCAGCTTCAAAGGCCTTTCGACTTCGCCGTCCACCACCAAAATCCACGTTTTCAAGTCAACATCAGGTATGGTGCTCGTTATGCCGGGGTGGTCTGTGCCCCACCGCATGAGCCGCTTGATAGGCACCTGGTCCGGAGGCAGCCGCTCCTCATCTTTTTTCGGCGACGACATTTGTGCTCAATCAAGAA
>CAYGYI010000202.1:0-2568 GCA_964354055.1 uncultured Candidatus Bathyarchaeia archaeon
GACTGGGAAAAATCCGCGCTCCGCCAAAACCGCATAAATGATAGCTGCCCCGTGTCCCTTGCTTAGGATAAAACGATCGCGGTCGGGCCAGTCCGGTCTTGCGGGGTCCACCCTTAATACGTGACCATACAATACAGCCAGTAGATCGGCCATACTGAGAGAAGTGCCGATGTGAGAAGCATTGGCTTTGTGCACCATGCGCAAAGCGTGGGCACGAATAGCTTGAGCAATCATTTCAGAATTGATCATAAACCACCACAACGTCACAAATAAACACGCTCTGTTAGTACTCAGGTTGAGAGTGAAGCAAGGATGCCTTTGTGCTTAAGACTATGTATAAAGAAAAAGTTGGTCTGCTCACAAGTCTCATCCATACTAACCAACTCCTGTAGGTGCCCATCTTCAAAATACCAACACTGATAGCCTTGCAGCTTCAGCATCGAGATAATTTCGTTTGGATGATAACCGAACTTCTCTGCCCACTTTCTCAACATCTCCAGCATGATAATTGGTTTATAAGTCTTAATCATATGGATACCACCGCGCAGAACGTACAACTCGGACCCTTCAACATCACACTTAATCAGGTCTACTCGGTTGAGTTTCTTATCTTGGACAAACTCATCGAGTGTTACCATTTTGCAGTTTACGGATTCATTTGCTTCTTGTGGGAATAACTGGCGTCGAGATGCAGCCACACTCCCGGAAGAATTAGGGATAAATAATTCCACAGTACCAGCTGCTTCCCCTAGAGCGAGATTAAGCGAGCTAATCACATCGCCGAAGCGATTCAATTCTATGTTCCTTTGCAGTTCGGCGAAGGTTCTTGGCACTGGTTCGAAGGCGTAAACGTGCCCCCCCCCCGCTTCTTTCAATTGGTGTGCCATGTGCAAAGTATACCAGCCAATATTCGCGCCAACATCAAATGTTACTTGGCAGAACTGCGCAAGGTGTTCAATGACAGCTAATTCAATCGGTTCATATGAACCGTGATTAACAAGCATGCTGGGAGCGGCGCGAATATCTTCTGGATGCCACACAAACTTCAAACTATTCTTGAGAACAACTTGAAGTTCTCTGCCATTGATCTCAATTCTTTCTAACTCCGAGTCTTTTATCTGGTCGCAGTAGTCTGTCAAACCAACGTGAAATCGCTGCATCTCAGCCCAATAGCTATCTCTTTGGAGCTTCCCCACTGCAAAATCCTTGATGATTTGCGAAATACGTTGATATCTTGTCGGCATCATTTATTCCTAGGAGCTTTGTAAAAGCCTATGCCATCGTATTGTTCGTTCAAGCCCCGATTCTAAAGCTACATGTGGGGAATAGCCTAGCAGTCGCCGAATTTTGGTGAGATCGGGACAAGCTCTGCTGGGCCCGCTCTTGATCTGGTCCGATCTAGGACTAATATTCACTTTAACTTGATCACTTCTGCCAAATAGGCGCGCAATTGTTGTTGCGAGTTCGAGAATGGATGTCTCAGGTGCATCTGCTCCTATGTTGAATGATTCGCCCTGATAGTTACTGAGGAGTATCTTCAGGAAACCAATCGTAGCGTCGGAGACGTAACCGTAGGTACGCGTCGCACTCCCGTCACTTAGTAATTCAAAGGGCTTTTTTTGAAGTCCGCGTGCTATCAACTCAGCAACGATTCGGCCATCGTCAATGCGCAGTCCCGGTCCATGAATATGGAAGGGGCGGGCTATTTTAACAGGGACGCCATACTGTTCAAAATAGGCGGCGCAAAGGGCTTCTCCAAAACGCTTACCCTCAATATAGCAAGCACGGCCTCCCGTGAAGCCTACACGTCCAATATACGTTTCAGGGGTGGGAATGTTTTCTGGCTCGGGGCTTCCATAGACTTCACTGCTACTGAAGTAGAGAATGCTTTCTGCATGGCTGTGACGCGCCAGTTCAAGCAACTGAAAAAGAGCAATGGAATTAACTTTTAGGGTATTCACAGGTTCTGCAAGATACCATTTCGGTGACGCAGGTGAGGCTGCATGAACAATGAAATGTATAGGCTCAGAGAGCAGGATAGGATCACACACATCCTGAAAAATAAATCTTACATTCGGGTCGTCCACGAGATGTGCCAGTCGGCTACGTGGCCTAATAGGTGATCTGACTAATAGGAGCAAATGAACCGGTAGGCTTAAGATATGGTGTTGATTGAAATATGCGATAGCATCAGCTAAATAGCTCGCCAGAAATCCATTGGCACCTGTAATTAAGACTGTTTTGCCAGATAGCTGTTGAACTTCTTTATCTATAGCCCGGGCCACATCTGGCATGTCTTCCATGATGACAGATATGCCGGGGTTGGGCTGCATTAGTGATTGAGTCAACTCAGATTCCTATTTACGAACGAATGCATAACGTCAACCATGTACAAAATCATTTTTGATGTCAGTCCAGGATAAACACCAAACCAGAACACTTGGTTCATCACAAAATCCGAATTTCTGAGATCACCTGCGACCCTGTATTTTACATTGCTATAGGCCGGCTGGCGCACCAGGTTCCCACCGAAAAGGAGCCGGGTCGCAATCTTGTGCTTTTCCAGGA
>CAYGYI010000203.1:0-2559 GCA_964354055.1 uncultured Candidatus Bathyarchaeia archaeon
AGCTGAAGATACCAGTATGGCACGATGACCAACAAGGAACAGCCACAGTAATCCTAGCAGGCTTGATGAACGCATTCAAAATAGTGGGCAAGAACCCGAACCAAAGCCTAGTCACACTCATCGGCGCAGGCGCAGCTAACCTACGAACAGCTTACGTCCTGATACGATGGGGAATGAAACCAGGCAACATAATAATGGCAGACACAAAAGGCGTCATCTACCCAGGCAGGAACGACATCAAGAAAGAAGATGACCCTTGGAAGTATGAACTCTCTCAAAAGACGAACAGCGAAGGCAGAAAAGGCGACATAACTGAGGCATTCAAAGGCGTAGACGCGGTCGTCGCAGCTTCAAAGCCAGGACCAGGCACAATAAAGAAAGAATGGATATCCACAATGGCCAAGGATTCAATAGTCTTTGCATGCGCAAACCCGATACCGGAAATCTGGCCATGGGAAGCAAAGGAGGCTGGAGCGCGCATAATCGCTACAGGCAGAAGTGACTTTCCGAACCAAGTCAACAACAGCCTTGGCTTTCCAGCAATCTTCAGAGGAGTTCTCGACGTAAGAGCCAAAACAGTCACGGACGACATGTGTATCGCAGCAGCGCAGGAACTGGCCAAATTCGCAGAGGAGCGTGGCATGCACGAAGAAGACATTCTTCCAAGAATGGAGGAATGGGAAGTATATCCACGCGAAGCCGTAGCTTGTGCGCTAAAATCAATCGATCAAGGCGTTGCCAGAATCAAGCCAAGCAGACAGGAACTTTACGACCGGGCCAAGGCGATTATACAAAACGCTAGAGAATCAACGAAGCTGCTAATGGACAAGGGTTTGATAAAGAAAGCGCCACCTGAATCGGAACTGCTCAAGTAGGCTACACACAAAAAAAGCCTATTTTTCCGCTTTTTTTCCTTCATTCTTTAGAAAATTATTTAAACTCTTCCATAGCAAATAGAGGGGCTAGGGAGAAAACGACATGCGATCCGACTACATGCTATATACAGTTGCAGTAATCTTTTTCGCGATAACCATAATCTCCATTGTAGTGGTGAATACTGAAACTGAAAGAACTGTATCAGCCGTGGCTACTGTCATCTTTGCGCTTATCTTCACAGCCTCGGGCTTCACTTTGAGACCAAAAGCGACAGCTGCAGTGACTACGACACAATCTGAGAATACGCCATTGGCAGTTGCCCCACCACCTCCATCACCTGAGACTCAACTAACGATTACGACGACGACAACCACCGAAGAGAAGACCCCGGCAGCCACGGAAGTCATTCCCTACAAATTGCGGCTTACCAAGATAAAGGGCATCGGCGGAAAAAGATCCGACCAGCTCAAAGCCTTAGGAATCAACAATGTCAAGGGCCTATCAAATGCCTCTGCAAAAGAACTCGCTGCAAAACTAGACGCCTCTCCGAAAACCACTGCACGATGGATTGCTGAAGCGAAGGAACTCGCAGAAAAAGCCTAGGATAAAGCCTCAAGTAAGACTCTAGCTTACAAGGTTCAGGATTCTTACTATATTCCTTCTTTCCAACCTTTTTATCGCATCTAGAAACTCGTTCCTCTTTTTGCCTGTAACCTTGAAACTTTGCAGAATTTCCTTCACAGGCATCTCTGGCCTGCCAAAGCTCCTACTGTTCTTGCCCAAATGCTTGACTATGAGTCTTTCCAGCTTGCCGCACCTCCAAGTAGTATTGCGTATCAAAACCACGATTGCCTTGACAAGTCTTTGTGTATCACTTTTCTCCCCTATCAATGCGCTTTCCCAACAAATGATACCTCACGGCCACTTTTAGCATTTGCGATTAGGCAAGAAACAGCCGCAAAATTCAAAAGAAAAGCCACATGATAAGACTGCTCTGAGGATGTGTGATATGCCAGCAGCACAAATTGGCAGAATATGGTTCCATCGTCTGCTTGAGGATGAAGATTTGGTTGAGGGAATTAAAAAGAGAGCTCAGCAAAGTGGAGTGAGAGCAGGCTTTCTCACAGTCATCGGAAGCCTGAAAAAGGTCGTGCTTGGCTACTACAAAGATGGAAAATACGAATACATCAATGTTGCAGGGCCACTAGAGATCGCGTCTGGTATGGGAAACGTGGCGCTTGACGAGAAGGGCGAAGTCATTATCCATGCCCACCTTGTAGTCTCCAACGAGAAAGGAGAGACTTTTGGCGGCCATCTCATGAAAGGTTCACCTGTCGGCGTGACAGCCGAGCTGATGTTAGTTGAGGCAGCGAACGCGACTCTGACCAGAGCCTTTGACGAAAAGACAAAGTTGAACCTTCTGAAGCTACGTTAGCTCCTTCTTTAGATAGAGACCATCTGCCGCGTTGTAGTAATTCTCGAGTTTGGCAACCATAGTATAGCCAGCCTTCTGATAAAGGCTCAGGGCAGCAGTGTTGCCTTCACGGACCTCAAGCCGGCAGACTTTGGCGCCTTTTTCTCTGAAAAGCTTCTCGATTTCAAACAGAAGCTCCGTACCTACTCCTTTCCTACGGCAACCTGGCAACACATCTATCGTGAGTATATGAGCTGTCAAAGATTTCC
>CAYGYI010000204.1:0-2552 GCA_964354055.1 uncultured Candidatus Bathyarchaeia archaeon
CCCAGAAACGGGGGTTTCGCCAATTTCTCGACGCCCACAACTTCGCCAATATCTGCAAGTCTACGTAATCCAAAGTTTAGTAGAAGCGGTTGAGTGTCGTAAGCCTTAATATTCGCTGAACCGTAACGAATCTTCCCAATTATTTTGCCACGATATAAAACGACTTGAACAGAACCACGGGGCAACCACTCCTTCATCGCGCCCAAATCGCACAACACGTTGAATCCAAATATGTCTGTGAGTGTGCGGCGACGGTTATGCAACCACACCTTCAGAGCTTCGGGGGACTCCAAGAAAACGTGGTCGTTGCACCCGTCCGAAAACTGCACACTGTGGACACATCGGGGATCACCCGCGTGCCCCGTGGGGAGAAACTCGGAATCGAAGCCCCAATAGTCGGCCGTGGGCTACACATCCATATATATAGAATTGTTTTCTATGGACTTTTGATGGACTTTACATGGGCATGGGGGTGGTGTCTGGTGGGCATGGACTATTTGTCTTTTCCGCACAAGCCAAGCGCGTAGATGTTTTGGCACTTGAGGCATATTAATTTCTGTGTGCAGCAGTATAGGGATAAGAGTCCGTCGCATTGCGGGCATTTGGGAACGAGCCAATCGCTGATTTGCTCATTAATCATCGTGGTCGCTAACGCTTCTACTCGTCTTATCACTTGTTCGTAGTGTGGTGGGTCTTCGGTTGCGTATGCGGTTGTCTGTTCAATTTTGTTTAGTTTTCTAGGTGGGGGGAGGTCTGGCCTCGGTATAGGGTCATGACATTTTTCTGCTAGGCTTGCGTCTTGTTGGTTTTTTTTGATAAGTTTTTCGAGTTCTTCTGGGTTCATTTGGATTCTTCGAACTCCGTTAGTTTTTTAACTTCCGTTCTCACGGCTTCCGCGTTGAATGTTTCGACGATAAACTCGTTTTTGCTGTTTCAGAGTTTGTATCGACGCAGTGCGTTGAAAGGTGATGTTCCTTTATTCGAGTTCACCGTAGCGGCCTGCGCGTTGACTTTTTCGTTCAGCCATATTCATCATCCTAGAAACACAACAATGCTTAAATAACTTTACTATTCTATAACAAATGGTAAAGTTCCATGACTCGTCGCAAGCGAATCGGGCTTACTAAACTGTGGAATCCTAAATCACGAATGGTTAAATCTGCTATTTTTGAGTTTTTGGCCTTAGATTTCTTCGAACCCAAATTGGTGAAAGATATCGCAGATTATGTGAAAGGAAAATGTCACCGTTCTTGCAGTAGAATGAATGTCTGGGTGTACTTAAGAAATCTGGAGAGAGATCGCGTGATTGAGAGGATTGAGGAAAGTAGGAAGCGTGTCAAGTACGCACTTGTGGGCTACAAGAATCATCAAATTGTCAAGAGCAAGTTTGACGAAAGAGTGAAATTAGATATTTCCAAATTCCAAGTAGACATCGAGAAGATGATCAAAGCCGTTGAATGCGGCGTTCTCAATGAAAACGAGGTAAGAGGTCTGCTCTTTTCCGTCTTGACTCGTTTAGAACTTATTAAGCTGGAGGGCGCAGAAATGATCTTGAAAGCAGACAGTCCCTTGAAATCAACCTCTATTTTTCCTTCAATAATAGAGTACTATTTTGATTATCCTTCACGATGGATGTTGGAGTTGATGACTGCTTTTGGCAAGAGATACCCGAAGGCGGTTTTTGGTGCTCTTAATATATTGAAAGGAAAAGTCAAGATACCCATCCTTGATGATCCGAAATATAAACTGGCATTATCAAAAATGAGTGTTGATCCAAAGCATTGGTCCACAGGAAAAAACCCGTAGGTACAAGGAAACCGTTTTTCTTGGGGTGTGTTTACTGCTTCGTGTTTGGCTCTGTGCTGGTACATGAGCGTTTCAGGGCTTCGCACTGAATTGCGACTTGACTGATTTGTCAACTTCTGCGACATTGCAGAGTGAAGCTTGCGTAGCTTTGTCAGAGGCGTCGTTGACGATTTGGGAGACCATTGGGAGAAAACCTACAAATCAACTGGATCGAGCTTCGAGATTCTGGCCTTATAGAGAAAAAATAGCACCGGATGGGGACCGATTTCCCGCATGATTCCTGTTTCCATGCCTGATAGTAACAGAATCTTCGTCGATTAAATGTGAACCTTCTCTACGCCGTTCTATCAAGGATGTTTCTCGTTTTCAAATGCCTTATTCACGATGCATGAACGCAGGCTTTCTTTGTACTTTGAGAGGAGCGTTCTTCTGGGCTCTCCGTCAATTTTCAGTAATAACGCGAGTTCGTCAAATATCTTGCTAAAACCTGATGAGGAAAAATCATCCTCAAACTTCTTTGAGACTATCTCGCGACTTGGCAGTTTTTCACTCTTGACGCATGCATTACGTAGCTCGTCACCCCTGTCTTTCAGAAAATCGTCTGGTACAAATATGCTTATGAACGATAGCATTTCTAGATAAACAGCGGAGAGATCCACTGGTTCTCTCGCATATGGCATAGTGAACTCCCCCCTGGTCAGAACAAGATGCGGCAGAGCTTCTACCAAAGAGAGAGTATTGCCTGT
>CAYGYI010000205.1:0-2540 GCA_964354055.1 uncultured Candidatus Bathyarchaeia archaeon
GCTCAGTGGTCGTGACCGAACCCGAAGCAGCGGCAATTGCGGCTGCGAAAATCTTCGCTCTCAGCGACAGTGAATTGACAAAACGTATCATAGCGTATCAGCAGGCGAAGCAGAAAGAGATCGAGAAAGCTGACGTTTCGGTCAGGAAACTGAAGTAGGACATATTCCATGGGCAGCGTGAAAGATCTAAAAGTCATCAAGAAACCTACCAAGACCAAGATGGGCGTAGGCAGATTCGTATTTTCGGATCGTTACTCCGTTTTTGACTGGGGAGAGATGCCTGATCTTATTCAGGGCAAAGGCGAAGCCCTGTGCATGATGGGTGCGTACTGTTTCGAAAGACTTGAAGAAAAGGGCATACGGACGCACTATCGTGGATTGGTTGACGAGAACGGCAAGGTTGTGCGGTTCGACGAGCTTGAGAAGCCTTCGAATATCATGGAAATTAGCCTCGTCAACGTGTACAGGCCCAAGCCAGTCACGCGTGAAGGCATGTTGAAATACGATTACGGCATGTACACGCCTAAGTTGAGGAATTGTCTGATTCCTCTCGAAATTATCTATCGAAATGGGTTGCCTGATGGCTCTTCGGTTTTCAAGCGTCTCGAACAGCGGTCAGTGACCTACAAGGATCTTGGGCTCAACCACTATCCACATGCTGGTGAGAAGCTTAGGAAGCCGATCTTTGACGTGAGCACGAAGCTTGAGGAAGGCGACAGGTATGTCACGTGGGAAGAGGCGAAGGGTCTTGCAGGACTCACGTATGGCGAGGTCGTGGAGATTCAGGATGTGCTTCTGAAGGTTGACAGGCTGATTTCGGAGCTAGCATCACATGCAGGTCTGGTGAATGAGGACGGCAAAATCGAACTGGCCTTCAACCCTGAAAGAAAGCTCATAGTAGTAGACGTAGTGGGCACGCTGGACGAGTGCAGATTCACCTACAATGGACTGCACGTAAGCAAAGAAATAGCCAGACAATACTACCGAAAAACACGATGGTACAAGCAAGTAGAAGAAGCAAAACAGAAGGCAAACGAACAAGGAGTGGAAGACTGGAAAAAGCTATGCAAAATGATCCCACCAAAGCTGAGCCAAAAACTGAAAGCTACAATCAGCCAGATGTACATGGCAACGGCCAACGAAGTCAGCGGAAAAAAGATGTTTGATGTGGCAAACCTTGCAACAATCATCAAAAATATCAAAGTATGATTGACCTGACCTCGCCCAGATTCTTGTATGCACACGTTGGCTGTTGAAAGATTTTATTAGTGTCTTGAACATTCTAGCAATTGAAATCGTTGCGTGCGAAATATGGATACTAGACGATTAGTTTCTGGATACAGCCGTGGCAACATTAGGATTGGTGTTTTGGGTTCTCATTCTGCATTGGAGATCGCCAGCGGCGCGAAACTAGAGGGTTTTGAGACTGTTGTAGTGTGTCAGAGGGGCAGGGAGAAAACCTACACCAAGTACTATCGTAACCTGTTTGATCATATTTTGCTTGTTGACAAATTTGCCGACATGATAAGCGAGGAAAACCAGCAGAAACTCAGAGACTTGAACACTGTTTTTGTGCCTAACCGTTCCTTCTCCGTATACGTGGGCTACGATAGCATCGAGCAGAAGTTCAATGTGCCTTTGCTGGGCAACAGACATATTCTTAGAAGCGAAGAACGCAACGCTTCGCGAAACCAGTATTACCTGCTTCAGAAGGCAGGCATACCAACTCCAAAGACCTTCAAGTTGCCGGATGAAATAGATCGCCTCGTAATAGTCAAGGTTCCAGAAAAAGAGAGAGCCATAGAACGCGCATTCTTCTACGCCTCTTCGCCACAGGAGTTCAAGAAGAAGGCTGAGGAGCGCATACGCAAGGGCATAATCACTCGCGAAGCACTTGAGAAGGCAGTGATAGAGGAATATGTGCTAGGCGCCAAGTTCAACGCGAACTACTTCTGGTCTCCGCTCACGGACGAGATTGACTTGTTGGGCTTTGACAGGCGAATCCAAACAGACTTGGATGGCGTGCTTGACTTGCCTGCAGGAGAGCAGCTTGAACTCAATATCGCCACGCAGAATGTGGAGATAGGCCACATGGGTGTGACAATGCGTGAAAGCCAGATAGAAAGGATATTCGAGGCAGGTGAGCGCTTCGTTGAGGTGTGCAAGCGTGAGTATCCGCCGGGAATCATAGGCCTTTTCGGGTTGCAGGGCGCTGTGGCCAAGAACCTGGAGTTCTACGTTTTCGACGTGAGCCCGCGTTCGCCAGGCTGTCCATGTGTGGAGCCTACTTCGCCTTACATGAAGTACAAATACGGCGTGGAGGTCGGACCTGGCAGGCGCGTGGCGATGGAGATTAAACGCGCCATCAAAGAAAACCGCCTAGGAGACATCGTCACATGATCACGCCGCAACATGTGGCCGAAATCCTAGAAGGCTACGACCATAGCAAATTGGCGATAGGCACTCTCGGCTCACATTCAGCCTTGAACATATTCAAGGGTGCTAAAGAGCTTGGCTTTCGCACAGTCTGTGTGTGCAAG
>CAYGYI010000206.1:0-2534 GCA_964354055.1 uncultured Candidatus Bathyarchaeia archaeon
ACTATCTTTGCTACGCCTTTTGTAGCGTCAAGGCAACAGTTGCAGTTCTTGACGCTACAAAAGGCGTAGCAAAGATAGTAGAGCTATGATCCCGCTTGATGCAACGTGCGCTTCGGGTTCACTTTGCGCCTTAGGCGAACGCAGATCAGAGTCTGAAGACTGTCCCGTTACAAGCAAGCTGGCATTCGACACTTGCTCACACGTTAAGAGATCAGTGCACGTTCTATTGCGCTGGAAACTCGTAAATGCGGTCTACTCGTGTTTTTGCAGAATCTTCATGGCTGGTTTTACGACCCTATGGTATCCTATCTTTTCAGTGTTCTCTCCGCCTAGGTCTTTCTGAGAAACGAGATTGTGTGTCTGGCTGTCGCTTATGCGGTTTTGTATGCGTTGTGAATCATCTGGCTTGAAAAAGGTGATTTTGCGGTTTTTGGTTGTGTTCGTTTATTCGTGGCAACCGCAACTGCATTGGGTTTTCTTTGTGGTTTTCTTCTGTTGTTTGGGTTCCTCTTTCTTGGTTTTGCTCATGCCCCAGTTCGCTCCGTTCTGTTTGGAATGTTTAGCACGTTATTTGCTGACTTGGATATAAATGCAGAAAGCGGGCCAGGTAGCCAAAGCACCTACTGGTCTTTGAGGATTCTGCCTATGCCATAGGGGACGAACTCTCTTATTGCCTCTATGGAGGCTCTGGCAGCCTTTTCGCGTGTCTCTTTGGGAAGCTTTGACGCCAGAACGGTGAGAATTCGCTTGAGCAGATCTTTGCCGCTCAAATCCCCGGGCATCAGTATCAAATAAGCGTCTGTTTTGGCTTTGACTGTATCTACTGGTCCGCCGGCGAAACTGATTTCTCCGTTTTCTGTGCTGGTGACGCCGATGGCTGTTTTGAGGGGTGTGTTGCGTAGCCAGTTGCGTTTTCCGTTGACGACGAAGGCTCCGTGGGCGACGTATTCGCCTGAGGGGCCTTTCTTGCTGAGCTGCTCAGGCTTGACCCAGTAGACATCTACGGTTCCGAAGCCTTCGCGCCAGCCTCTCGAGAAGGCGGCGGCGAACTCGGCAGCTTCGCGCAGAACTTGCTCCGTAGGCTCCTTGCCCTCAGTTTTGACCACGACGAATGGCGCGCCGACGATTTCGCTGTGAAAAACCACATCCCATGCTTCAGTATGCTTTTTGATCAAGACTTCGTTGCTGACTGCATCCTTGCCTGCTACGACGAGGAAGCCGTCGGAGGAAATGAACCAGCGGAACTTCTCGAACCACTCCTTGCGTTGCGTTTTGGATTTCGCTAGCTCCTCCAGCGCCTCGGCTGGCTTGGCGACCTGCAACGTTTCTGCCTCCTTAATCTTCGCTTCGACCTCAGCCAGCTTCTTGCGGAAATCTTTCAAGGCTGCTTTCGCGCCTTCCAGCTTCTGTTTTGCGCGTTTGCCGCGCTCGTAGTAGTCGGAGGCGTTCTCGTACAAGTTTCGCTTCAAGGCCAAACTGAATCTCAGACCGCCCACGCAGACAGTGAACGCTTGACCTTTCCTGTCAAAAGATTCGAGCAGCAAGTTAGAACTCCCATCTATCTTCTCGTTCAGAATTTCGGAAACCATGTCATCCCAATCCTTTCCAGCGTCTTTGGAGGTTTGAAACCTGTCCAGCAGCGTTTGTATCTCAGCACTGTGCGCGTAGATGGTGTCGCCAATTTGCCTCTCCTGTTCGGCTTTGGACTCAGCGTCAGCAAGCGTCGTCTCTTGGCTTTGGACGATTCGCCTGAGCCTCTCTGCCTCGCGTTCGAGCACGTCAATCTCTAGGCCTTTCGTGGCCTTCTCAACTGTAACGAGTCTGGCGTAGAACTCGTCCAGCGCCTCGTTGCAGCTTGCGTAAGGCTGGTGTCTGAGACCTTCGTAGCGTTTGAGTCTGAGGGGCACAACGTCAAGAAAGGCGTCTAACTCGTCTAGGATGATGCAGGGCTCCAGCTTGCCGCTTTTCACCTTGCCGAGCAAGTCCTGCAAGGCGTCAAATATGCCGTTGACCTCTGCTTCGTCCACAGTGCTACAATTCTTCGTTTTGTCCACACCGGCTCTCAGCAGAACCTCCTCAGCATACACGCCGCCCAAACCCAGAAACCTCGCAATCGCCCGAACGACTTCCACATCGCCAAACGCCTTCAAGCTCTGGCTCAGCTCCTCTCTGCTTACGTTGAACGGGTTTCGCCCAAGCGGAGGCGCGAAAGCGAAGGCTTCGCCCCGCAAAATATTCCTGTCGCGCATCCGTTTGTAGTCTAACGCCTGCAGAATCACGCCCTTCTCGTTGATCAGAATAAAGTTGCCGTCGCCGAAAAGCTCGACAGCAAGCTTAACATCGCCTTCCTTGGTTTTAAAGACAAAGATGACGACGCGTTCAAATTCGTGCTGCTCAACAGATACAAGCCGTGCATCACGCAGGTACTTCCGCATAGCCATGCAGAAAGCAGGCGGCGTCGAAGGCTTCGCCAACTCGTAGGAAGTCGTATTAAATCTCCTGCCAGCCTCTAAAACCAGACTGATCGGAGGATG
>CAYGYI010000207.1:0-2525 GCA_964354055.1 uncultured Candidatus Bathyarchaeia archaeon
TAGGATTTCGATCATCTTGACAGCGTCTTCCTCGCCTAAAGCCGTGGCAACCTTCAGCAACGTTGCATCATCCAAATTCGACAACATGGTAACACTTTAGCCTTAGTGTGAATGGCGATCTTCAATATATACTTGTAAACTTTAATTTAAATACTGTTTGTAAAATCTGGGTCAGAATTAATGGAGGCTCACCACTTTCTTGCCTCTTTCTTGAGGAACAATCCTCATTTTGGCGTCCTCAAAGCTTCTGGCTAATGTTCTTCCGTCAAAAAATCTGTCTAGGAAAACTGCGAGACTTGCGCATTCAGAGTGAGGCTGGTTTCCAACAGCTACGTTGAAGTCAGATATCTCCTCAGAATAGAAATCGCCCGGAACTTTCTGGCTTCCCACGATAACCATGACATCTTTGCCTGAATCCCTAATTCTCTCTAGCACGTTACTTGTTTGTATGTTTTCGCCATATGCCGTTAGATGGACAACTATTCCACTTTTGGCTTTCCAAGCTTTCACGACTTTTTTCCAGCTTGCTCCCATCTCGAAGTAGAAGTGGCCGCCCCAGCTTTCGGTGGTCTTGTCAACTGTTTCCTTGATTTTTTTGTCTTCAATGTCTGAGAGTATGATGCCTGAGGCTCCTAATGCGCGTGCGGCAAGGGCAACGTGCGTTGTGAGTCTAGTGTCGCGCTGTGGTCTGTGACCCCATCTGAGGACGACGACTTCAGGCATGTTTCTCGTCTCGAATCACGTTTTCAAGCTTGCCGTGGAAGGCTTCTACGCGGCTTCTGATTTTTTCGGCCAATGACGGTGTGGCCTCCAGAACAATGTGGGCAGTGGTCTCGCCGTACTTGAGCGATTTGACATCGGCAGCCTTGAAGAGCCACGAAATAAAAGACATCGTTTCGTTCGTCAACGGTATCGTGAACGAAGCCTGAACATAATTTCTGAGCATCTTCAATATGTCCTGTTTCAATTTGTCAAGGTTAGTTCCGCGGAGCGCTGATGTCAGTACGGGGTTCATCGTTTCCTCCTCTAGCTTCGCCATTTTCTGCTTGATCTCGTCTTCCGACAGGAGGTCAATTTTGTTGAGAACGGTTATCGTTGGAACGGCCGAAGCTCCTATCCGCTCTATCGTCTCCAAACACACGGTGAGCTTCTTCTCAACCATGCCCAGCGGTTCGCTTATGTCCAAAATCAGCAGTATCAGGTCAGAGTAGATTGCCTCTTCCAACGTTGACTGGAACGCCTCAATCAGCATCAGCGGCAAACGATCGATAAAGCCTACAGTGTCTGTTAGCAGAAACTTCTTTTTCGATATTTCAATCATCCTGGTCGTGGTGGACAGCGTCGTGAACAGCGCAGTATCCACGGGAACTTGCTCTTGGGTGAGGGCGTTGAACAGAGAGCTTTTCCCTGCCTTCGTGTATCCTGCTAAAGAGATCTGCGAAAGCTCGAGCTCTGCCCTTCTCTCGCGATGTAGAACACGACCTGCACGAATTCCGCGGAGCTTTCGGCGGATGGCATGAACCTCTTTCTTGACGCTTTCATAGTACACGTCAGCATCGTAAGCACCGAGGCCCATGAAGCCTGGTTGTTCGCCTTTCTTGGCCAGTTTCACTTTTTCTCTTACCTGCGTCAGATCGTATCTGAGTTTCGCTAGTTTGATTTGCATTTGAGCCTCGGTTGTGGTGGCTCTTTGCGTGAAGATTTCGAGGATAAGTTGGAAACGGTCGATTATTTCGACGTTTGTGGCCTTGGCCAAGTTGTAGGTTTGAATCGGGCTCAGCCGATTGTCAAAAATCACCGTCTGGGCCCCAGCTTCCTTGACAAGTTGTGCGAGCTCCTCAACCTTGCCTGCGCCAATCTGGTAACGGGCGTCTGCCACCCGCGTCTGCTCCATCTTACCTACAACCGTGTACCCAGCAGATTCTGCCAAGTTGTTAAGCTCTTCCAGGCTTGATGGTTCAATGTTTCTGCGGCGCTGAACTATGACGGCTTTCGTGTCTTCGTCTCCTCTTTCTTCTTATCCTTACTATCTATCTGGATGAGGTCTCCAAGCGTCAATTCTCGGCTTTCCGTTCTCGGAATCTTCGTCTTAGGCACTTTCTCTTCCGAGGCCGGAACTATGAGCTTGATTTTGAGAGTATGTTCAAGCTTGGTGGCCAGTTTGTTGTCAGGCGTCATCTTGCCCGTCTCGATTTTCTTGAGAAGCGAAACCTTCTCGTTCAGCTTCTTGCCCAAATCCTCATGCGAGAGGCCGATCTTCTCTCTTGCCTGTCTGATCTTGTCACCGTAGCCCTCCACAAGCTCGATCGACGTGTCAACCGTCACTTTCGGCGCCCTCCTCACCTGCAAAGTCACCGGCTGCCGCGCTCCCTTAACTGCGGCAACAGCAAGCTTCGGCTTAGGCTCATCGTAAATGATCGTTCCATGCTTTGAACATTCATGACATACCGTCAGCTTAGCACCCTCAATCAAGGCTCTTATAGATTCTCCGCGAATCTTGCGTCCACAACCTTCGCATCGCAACG
>CAYGYI010000208.1:0-2477 GCA_964354055.1 uncultured Candidatus Bathyarchaeia archaeon
TGACCTTGTTGACTTTCAGCTTGCCTAGAAAGGCGCGGACCTCGTCTATTGCCTTCTTGCCCGTGGCCTCGCTGTCGCCCTCCTCAACCGCGGTGAAAAGCACCACAATCTCTTCCAGCCGTACAGGCTTCTTCTCGGCCTCCTCAGCTATGGCTATCTCTTTCTGAACGGGTACGTACTCAATAAAGTCTGAATGCAGCTGCAGTATCCGCATGAAAGGTTACCTCTTTCGACTAGCCGCTGAAGCGCCATTTCTCAAGCTGTTTGTCCTTCTTGGTTTTCTTCTTGTATTCTTTGTAATGCTCTTTGCACAGGTAGGCACGTTTTTCGCCCACAGCAACCTTCAGACCTGCCTGCCTAACCTTGTCAATCGGAAGTGAACGCACGGCTTCCTTGCCGCAACCTGATACGCTACATTTGGCGCCCTTTTCAATTCGTCCCAAAGTCCAGTGCCTCGAGTGAATAGAGTACGCGTCATTCCTTTATTTCTTTTTCATATAGCAGCCGCGCTCTGCGGTAGATTTCGGTCTTATCGCCGAAGTTCGTGGGACCTATGCCTTCCACGACAAGCGAAGCCACAGCAGACCCCACGCACCCGCACCGCAGGTAATTCTCGCCATAAACGTACTCAGCCAGAAAGCCTCCCATAAAGGCATCCCCTGCGCCCGTCGGATCGACAACCTTCTCAGGCGCACAAGCTGGAACTCTGTAAACCGTATCGCCAGCCGAAACCACAGCGCCCTCATCACCCAACGTGACGATCACTATCTTCACGCCAAACTTGTGAACCGCCTCTATGGCAGAGTTAACGTCAGGCAACTCGGCAACTGCTAGAATCTCGTTTTGAGAGGATTTGAAAATGTCAACGAGCCCCAGAATGCGTTTGTCCGTCATTGGTCCAAGCGTGACGCTTCCTGCCTCGTCAAAGCCACGAATCAGTCCTTGCGGGTCAAGGGATAGGATGTCAGCATGGCTCTTCAATGCCTCAGCCACTTCGTAGGATATTTCGCCTGCCACAGGCGCAAGGTGAACAGCATCAGCCTTAAGGGATTTGGGCAAATCTTCAATCGTGATCGGCGGCGCCTTTGCCTTGAGCGCCAGAACACGTTCTGATAGAGGGTTGCCATACTTCAGTTCGAACCGTGTGGTCTGGGCATTTTCGTCTTTGGCGACTCCGGATAGGTCAATGTCTTCTTCTCTGAGCCACCAGCGGTAAGCTTCTGGAAAGTCGCTGCCCACTTTCGAAATGACTGAGACTTTTGTCTCAAGGCGTTTTGCAGCTAACGAAACGTAGGCTGCAGAACCGCCGAGAACGACAAAGGGCGTTTGCCTGCCTGGCAGAAAGATCGAATCTATCGTGAAGTGGCCCACGGTGACTATGTCAAACACTTGCAGGTTAAACCTCCGCCTAGCAGTATATTGCAGCAAAGCAGACTTAAAGCCAACGGGTGCTTTGGCCTCAGCAAATGCGAACCGAATAGCAAGAGAAGCAATCTATGATTGGAGGAGCAGTATGGCTTTTGCGAGGTCTCCGCCGCTTTCTTCCAACGCTTTTCTGGCTTCGTCTGTGCTTTTGCTTGTTTGGTCGGCCACGAGCCTCACGTCCTCTTCTGAAAAGGTTGGTGCCTTGCGTTCGAGGGCTTTCTCGCTGACTTTTCCGCCTGCCACCTGGTAGATCTTCTGCCCCTGCACCTGCAGTATTGCCACTTCAGGTTCCTCGATGACGATTTCTCTGGTGGGCGTCCTAATAACAACCTCTTTGACGTCCTCAACAGCGTCCATGTTCATGCCCATACGCTGCATCATACGCCGAGCCTCACGAGGATTCATACCTCTACGCACAAAGATCACCATTCACGCTAGACAGTATTCTGCCAAGCTTCATAAACTTAACTTTCCTCAGCGCTGCCGCGTCTTACCTTCACGGCTACGCCGCGTTTGAAGGCTTTCATTTCTTCAGCCGACAGGAAGGCGTGTCCGACTGCCAAGACTTCACCTTTCTCGTTTACGATAATCGCTTCATCTTTGGCACGCACTTCATCGTCAACTTTGATCACATGTGCTGCGAATACGTCTCCGCCTTCGCTGATGAATTTGGAAACGTCGTTTCTGATGGTGACGAGGCATTTGGCGTGTTTTGCGATTCGTTTTGCGCCTGTGATGCTTAGCGAGAAAAGGCCGTCTGTTGGGCGCAACGTGGCTAATCGCTCGTTGTCCAGCAGAACGTAGCGGATTCTGCCCGTGTTTTGAGAGTACAGAATCTTCACGTTGCTTGGGAACAGCCTAGTGCCTGTGCCTTTTCCGAACTGGTAGTCTGCCGTGCTTCTTATCCTTCTGAGAGCCTCGTCCAACCTTCATGCATCCTAGACTTCGCGTGTGGTTTTTCGACAACTATAAACACTAGCGGCGTAAATAAAACAGTTCAGGTGCGTCAACGTTGCGATGCGAAGTTTGTGGCCGCAAGATTCGCGGAGAAT
>CAYGYI010000209.1:0-2423 GCA_964354055.1 uncultured Candidatus Bathyarchaeia archaeon
CCGACCAAACTTGAACCTGTCCAACTCAGACTTCCGCAGCGGAAAACGCGAAACACCCCCTCTTCCCACAGGCTTACCCTTCCAGCCAGCTACTTATCCAACTCTCTCAGCGAGCGGCGAACAGAATCAGAAACATAATCAGCATCATCCACACTCAAACCCACGTGCATGGGCAAACACAAGACCTTCCTCAGAACCCGTTCAGAAACAGGCAAATCGCCCTCTTTCAAACCAAAATTCTCCATATAAAACGGGTGCATATGACAAGGCGGATAATACACGTTGCCTGTCTCAACGCCATAATCCCTCTTCAAAACCAAACCAAGCCTCTCCACATCAACTCCGTCATCCACTCTCGTCGGAAACTTGTAATAACTATGCCTAATGTTAGCAGGCGTCTTGAACAGGGAAAGCCCTTTCACGTTGGTTAACCGGGCCTCATATCTCCTCGCCAGTTGATTCCTCTTCGTCACGAACTCCTCAATATGGCTCAGTTGATGTCTTCCCAGTATCGCGGCGATCTCGGTCATCCGCCAATTATGTCCAAGCATCACCATCATTCTGTGCGCGTCTTGACCGTGAGACCGTAAACAAAGTGAAACCTCAGCTATTCTCTTGTCATCGGTCGTGATCATTCCGCCCTCGCCCGTCGTCATAACCTTCGTTGGGTAAAAAGAGAAACAGCCAGCCTCAGCCAGCGAACCTGCTTTCTTCCCGTCAAACGTGGCTCCATGAGCGTGCGCCGCATCCTCTATGAGAAACAGGCCGTGGTCCTTGCAGAGTTCCCTCAGCTCCCTCATCTGAGGACAAACCAAACCGGCAATGTGAACAACCACGACTCCAGCGGTCTTCGGCGAAATCTTCCTTTTAACATCTTCCGGATCAATGCACAACGTGTCTTCTCGAATGTCTGCGAAAACAGGTTTACCACCAGCGAACAAAACCGTGTTAGGAGTCGCCACAAAAGTATTCGTAGGAGCAATAACTTCTCGCCCTTTCAGCCCGTAATGCCTCAGCACGATTTCGAGCGCCGCTGTCCCAGAGTTCACGGCAACAACGTGCTTTACACCTACGTAATCAGCAAACTCCTTCTCAAAACTGCCAACGTGAGAACCATCCGTCAGAACCCCGCTTTTCAGAACTGTCGTAATATCTCTGAGGATCGCCTGAAGACTCTCTTCATCAAAATATGGAAATGCAGAAGAGATTTTTCTCACTGTCTTCAACTCCTCTAAGACTCAACTCTCCAACGTTTTCGTCCAACGCAGAGCAAATAGTCCACAGCTGATAGATTGGGAACAAAATCGCCATAAAGCTGAGCGTAAATTGGATGTTTAAAATCTTGAAAAACCACTTCCACGCCTTCCTCTTTGAACCGTTCAAGATTCAAGTAGCCTTTTCCACCCATTCCAGAAAGATGAACCGTTCCGTTAAGCGCCTTAACTTGCGCTAGCACTTTCTCGCTTTTTTTCTCGGAGGCGTTCAGGGTGGAAGACATAATCAAAGGTTTTTCTATGTTGAAGAACCGCATCATGCCCTTGATAAGATGCATGTTCAAGTCAATCAGCATCGTCCACTCTCGACTATAAGCATCTTCAAAAAAATCGCTATATTCATCCCAATAATGGGCTTTACAGTAATTATACTTCAGCGTGAGCCAATGGCGTTTTGCCCAGTCTGGTTCCGCCTTGTTCGCTATCTTCACTTCGTTGATCAGCATAGGTTGCCCGGTGTGCTCAATTGGAACGGTGAGCCACACTACTTTTTGAAGCGTCTTCACCCTGTTTCTGTTCTCGAATCCTTGCTGCTCAAACTGCACATTATCCTCAATAATGAAAACATCGCACAGAAGCATTTTGTCAAAGAATCCTAGCCACGGCAAATAGTTCGGCTGATGCCCAGACACGACGAGCTTGTGTTTCTTCTCAGGTGCTCCCTGGTCAACGCTTCTCAACGTACTTCACTACTTCGAAAGCCTCAGCAGCAGGAAGGCCAACCTGGCTGCCACGGAACGAGGCCAAGTTTACCATCGACTCATAACCCAAATACCTCTTCGTCTTCTGCGACATGTGACACTTCAACGCATTCCACTTCGAATCGACACAACCGGTAATGTCCACAAAATAGTTAGGCGAAAAACTCGACGTCACCCTCGGCGTCTCATAAGCAAGAATCTTACCCACGTTCCTGAAGGCCGAAATCGAAAGCCATCCTACCTGCCTGTGATCCTGATGCACATCATTAACCGTATGCGTCAACACAAGACTAGGCTGACACTTCAGGGCGAACTGTTCCAAGAAATCAACCGCATCACGCGAACTAGGAATATCCGCATCGGGAAAACTGCCAAAATGAACGTCATTAACCCCAAGAACACACAGCGCATCCACGCTCTCCTTCGCCCTAAGCTCAGCGACACCACT
>CAYGYI010000210.1:0-2422 GCA_964354055.1 uncultured Candidatus Bathyarchaeia archaeon
CGTCTCCCTCAAATCATTCTTCAGCTTCTGTGGCGTGTCGCACGCCAAAATGCGGCCATTGCTGATGATGGCCACGCGGTCGCACATCTCATCAGCCTCCGCCATGTAATGCGTCGTCAACAGCACCGTGCCCTTCCGCATGCGCTTCGCCCAATCCACCACGTAATTCCTCAAACGCTTCGCCGTCAGCACATCCAAGCCCAGCGTAGGCTCGTCTAAAAACAAAATCTTCGGATCGTTCAGTAAGCCTCTTGCGAGGCTCATACGCTGCTTGTAGCCTGTGGACAGCTTCGACATTCGCGTGTTCGCGTACTTCTCGAAATCCAAGTCAGCCTCAAGCCGCTTGATCTTCTCCTTGGCCACAGATGTCGTCAAGCCGTAAAGCTGCGAGAAAAACCACAAGTTCTCGCTAACCGTGAGTATGCCATAACCAGGCGTCTCGCCGCCCGAAACAAGGCTAATAACTCGCCTGACCTTCTCAGATTCCTTAACCACGTTGAAGCCGCCCACGTAGGCCTCACCACTCGTAGGCAAAAGAAGCGTCGTGAGAATCTTTATCAGCGTCGTCTTGCCTGCGCCGTTAGGCCCAAGCAGCCCGAAGATCTCGCCTTCTTTGATTGTGACCGAAACTCCGTCCAGAGCCTTCACTGCCTCAGCCTTCTTGCCGAACACCCGAACAAGGTCTCTGATTTCAACGAAGTTCTCCAACGCTGGTCACAAACCACAACACAATGCAAAATTCCTCAATTAAACGTTTCCATAAACCATACAACGAGCCAGCGGCAGTCACAAAGCATTTAAACCGATGCGGTCTACGTTTCACGCGAAAAGGTGAAGCGTTTGAATCGCGTCAACGTCTTGAAGCAGAAGGCCTTCGAGCAGAAGGGCTTCGACGGATTCCTAGTCACGAATGGTCTGAACATGTTTTACCTTTCAAGCACGCAGGGCGCATCTTGCATGTTCATCCCGAAAAAGGATCAGAGTATCATTTACGTTTACAGCGTGAACTACGAAGGCGTCAAAGCTGATGGCAAAGGCTTCAACGTCGAACTCGTGAAGCGCGGTGAGAACCTCATGGAGAAAATCGCCAAACAGGCCAAAGCCTGCGGCGTCAAGAAACTCGCAGTGGACGCCTTGAGCGTGGAAGCCTACCATGGACTGATGAAGAACCTGCGAGGCAACGCCAAACTCAAAATCAGAAACGACCTCATATCAGATCTCCGCAAAATCAAAGACGAACACGAGCTTGAACTAATGCGCAAGGCAGGAGAGCTTACCAGCATAGGCATGAAAGCCGCGCAGGAAACCATACGGCCAGGCGTGAAAGAGATCGAGGTGGCTGCCGAAATCGAGTACGCAATGCGCAAGAAATGCTCGTGGGGCACAGCTTTCGAATCAAGCGTGGCCTCAGGCGTACGCTCGGCATTCCCGCACGGAGGCTGCACCGAACGCGAAATCCGCAAAGGCGACCTCGTCGTCGTAGACATAGGCGCCGTCTATGAACACTACTGCTCAGACATGACGCGCACATTCGCGGCAGGCAAGCCTTCAGAGCAGCAGAAGAAGCTCTACGAAATCGTTAAGACCGCGCACGACAAAGCACACGAAGCCATAAAGCCCAAAACCAAAACGAAAGATGTGGACGCTGCGGCTCGGAAAGCCATCGAGAAAGCAGGCTACGGCGAGTACTTCGTTCACGGTCTAGGCCACGGCGTAGGCCTCGAAGTACACGAAGCACCAAGCCTAGGCCCAGCCAGCAAAGAACGCTTGGCCGTCGACAACGTGGTCACCAACGAACCTGGCATATACCTTGTTGGCTTTGGAGGAATACGAATCGAAGACAGCGAACTTGTACAAAAACGCAAGGCAGAAAAACTCACAGAAGGACCCTACGCACTCGAAACCACGCACTAGATTTGCTTACACGCGGTTTTCAATGCAGTTACACTTTTCCACAGAAGCCGCCTCGCCAGCGCCGGAAGTCAATTGTAACAATTAACATAACTAAGTCAAATTCTTTGCCATTTAGCAAAAAAGTAAGCAAGATTTAACATGAAAATTCAACCGGCAAATGCGAGAAAAGGGCTTAGGACGCATTTTGAGGGGAAGGATTGACAGTTGATGACGAATGGCGCGCCCCGGCGGGGTTTTTTGGTTGATCAACGTGGATTCGACGGCAAAAAGCGTTTTAGACCATAGTGAGACCTTGAGAATGCGCGTTGTCTTCATGATTTAATGAGGATTGGCGAACAAAAGCTTAAAAGCAAGTTGCTACTGCATTAAGAGAAATATATGAGGAGAATGGTACAGTAAACTTTTGCCTCCATACTCTCCTTTCTCCCCCTTGATATGGAAGGCGTCCATTCTCCTCATTAATTCCTTCCAATCCAGACGACACTTATAGCTTATGGAACAATCCTCT
>CAYGYI010000211.1:0-2414 GCA_964354055.1 uncultured Candidatus Bathyarchaeia archaeon
CCTCAAAGACCATTACATTTCTACAAGTGTAACGACTTTCCAAAAGCGCGCGCATTCAAAAAGCAGTAAACGAGACTTCAGAGTCCTATCTAGCAACCTTGCTTAAAATGAGGTCTTGGATAATGACTAAGAGCTTTCCAGTTAAGAAGAAATCTCGTGCAGAGACACGCGCCTCAAAACTCTTGGCAAGTGTGCCCTATGACAGAGGCTTCCATTTCTTCACTGCTGTCGGTCATTATACTGGAGAAACTGCTACGAGCTTAGTAACCTTCGTTGGAAGAGCTTCAAGTCATAGAAGTTGATCCGGTTACCTTTCATTTTAGGCGTAAAGACTTTCAGAAATGGATAGGAAACGTGATGGGTGACAAAGAATTACCCGAAAATGAGGTTCAGCCATACAAAGAGTTGTGGCAAGAGTTTGGGCCCTCCCCCTTTTTGGTATGGGCCCCTTCGGGCCCGCCACAGCGTCGTTAAGTAGATTTTTCTCTCTTGTTTATCCGGAAGAGGCGTCGCGCGTACGAGCTTTTTCGGACGTTTGTTTAAGCTTCACTGCGATGGCCACGGAGCTTGCCATTCTTCCTTGAAGAAGATCTCCGAAATCTGTTTCCTTGGCCTTGGGACTGGCGTCTCGGCAGGTACACCTGTAGGGAGTAGGGCGACGACTTTGATTTTTTGTGGGATTTTGAGGAGGTTTTTGACCGTGTCTTCGTTGAAGGCGCCGATCCAGCAGGTGCCGTATCCTAATGCCGTGGCTGCTAGGACCATGTGCTCAAGAGCTATCATAGTGTCCTTCTCGAACCATCTTGGCGACGCTTCGGGGTCGCCCACTGCGGCTATGATTGCGGCGGCGTCCTTCAGGAATGTTTGGTTGTTTGCGGCTTCGGCGAGGGCTTTCTTTCGGTCTGGGTCTTGGACTAGTATGAAGCGCCACGGTTGGCGGTTTGCGGCGGAAGGTGCGAGGCGGGCGGCTTCGAGGATGGCTTCAAGTTTTTCGGTGGGTATGGGTTCCTGTTTGTATTTTCTGATGCTTCGTCTCGACTTTATGGCATCGAAAACATCCATTTTTCGTGTTCTCCGTTCGAATGGTCAATGTGGCTTAGTTTATTACCTTTTCCCATTTTTGGTACTGTTAACTTATTTGTGATAGGCCCATATGCGGAAGTTCGAGTTCAGCAACGGTCACGTTGAGTTTTCTTTGGATTTCATCTTTGAAGTCGCCTTCTATTCTCATGTTGGGGTTTGTCTTCTGCAAGGGAGGAAAACCGTGGCGAAGGTAAACCGCGGACAAAAGAGGAGCAGATGTTCATTCAACTTGTTGCGGAGCGCAAGATTTGACGTGGTTTCGCATGCTGTTGGGTAAAGCTGAAGACGCGGTCTTCAAAATGCAGTCGGTTTAGGTTAGAAGAAGAAAACACACTCTGAACAATTGTCTCTTCTTCTTCTGACATTTCTATCAGGTCGCGCGCTTGTCTAGCAGGAAGTCATAAATCTAGCTTAGACCAGAGAACCAATCATGAGCGAAACAAAGACATGTCCAAAACGCAATGGTGAAATGAGAATAGAATATCTGTCAAATGCGTGGCGATGGATAGAAGGCAAAAGCCTCTGGGCTTTCCAAAATCGAAAGCCTACGCTTACGCGTGCCAAAACTGTGGCTACATCGAGTTCTACCTTGAACAAAAAGCAGACACAAAAAAAGAGCAGATTAAACAAGCTGGTGAAGACACTGGCAGGAATCGTCTTGTGCGTACTTGATTCGAGAGAAGAGGCGTGGAGTAATGAATGAAGTTATGAAATGCCCTAAGCATGGAGGAGGCATTAAGCAGTGAAGAATGTGGAGTTGCGGTTGCTTGCTGAGCTTATGAAGAACAGCCGTAGAAGTGACAGAGACTTGGCCAAGGCGCTGAAAGTCTCTCAGCCAACGATCAGCAGGACCGTCAAGAAACTCGAGCATGATGGATACGTCAAAGAGTATACTGCTATTCCAGATTTCCACAAGCTCGGCTTCGAAATCATGTCAGTGAATTTCATCAAGTTCAAGGCCAACGCGGCTTCCGAGGACATCGAGAGAATGAGGAAAACGGCTCGAGAGCTGGAAAGCAAAGGAGAAATGCCTTCGTTGCTCGTCATGCAAGGAATGGGCTTAAGCTCAGACAGAATCATCATCATGCTACACAAAGACTACTCATCCTTCTCCAAGCTTGTGAGCGCAATGAAGGACAAGGCCTCTGGATACGTCGAAAAATTCGAAAGCTTCCTCGTGAATCTGAACGACAAGACCCACCACCAAGCGTTAACGCTGACAACTTTGGCGCGGTTTCTGGCGCGCAGAGCAGAAGAAGAAAAAGAACGAATCGACCAAGTTCCTCTAACGTCAAAACGATCTGGGTTCGCGTTGAGTGGACTGGGCGGGA
>CAYGYI010000212.1:0-2393 GCA_964354055.1 uncultured Candidatus Bathyarchaeia archaeon
GATTGTCTAGACTGCTGGATGTGATGCTGAATGCCGAGAAAGAAGGCTAGAAGAAAGAAAGTCAGTTTCTATGCTACTGTGAAAAAGCCGAAACGAGTGAAGGTCACTTTCTATGCTAGAAAAAAAACCACAACTAAGAAGAAAAGAAAGTGAGTCTATTTGGGTAAGGTCAGTGAATATCACAGAAATGTAGAGAAAGGTATTAGAGCGTTTGGTGAGAAACGTCCTAAGCGGTTTCAAAAAGTCTGTGATAGTGCTACACCAATTCATATAAACCATCCAAGAAAGAAAATGTATCCGATTCTATATTACCCCGATGTCATCCTTGTTACTAAAGTTGGTAAGCGACATATCTTTGAAGTCTTGGATAGCGAACTAGGAGATACTAACCTTATGATTGCGGACATAGTGCAATCTTGCTTGTCTCCAAACACTTCAGAGGTAATTTTCATAGTTAAGACGGAAAAAGACGAATACAAAGTGTTGGACTTAGCTCAAACAATTACAGATAATTTGATAAGCAAAGGCATCAGCAAAAAGGAACTGCCAAGAGTCCACGTCTACTACATCTTGACGAGTGAAGCCAAATCTCCAAAGACTGTGACGGAAATCTTAACTGATTTGCTTCCTTGAGAGATAATCAACTATCCAGATTGCGGATAGAAGTATTCTCTATCAGTCCTTTTAAGCAACTGATTAAATAATCCTCTATTGGAGAAAGCGAGAAATCAGACGTAAGATGTCCGTTGTCGGGAGATATCTCCACTCGCTTTTGGTTCAAATCGGCCTAGTTCGTTCTGCAATCATGGCTCTATTTTGAAAAGCAGCTTGAGAGGCTGGAGACACGCAATTCATGAGATTATGACAACTGTCAATATAGACAACGTGAATTCAATGTGGCAGATTTGGCACGGTTGCTTCAAATGCGAAGGATCGTGTTGCCAGCATAATCTTCCATGGTTTCAGCGTACTTTATGATTGTCTCTTTTGCATAAGGTTTGAGTGTGCTGAGTTTTCTGTCTAGTGTATCTCCTGAGACGAATTGCTGTAGAGCGAGAGTCTTTGCTCCTCTCACGAGTTCGCCTATTCTGCTGATGTCTTCTTCGTCCACATAGCCCGGCACGACCGTTGTTCTGAACTCGTACTCAACCTTTCCAGTCTTCAGCATCTCAACACTCCGCAGAAAACCTGCAGTCTCCTTTGCCCCAAGCCGAGGATACTTCTCCAACGATGTCTTCATGTCCAACGCCACATAATCCAGATACGGTAGGCACTCCTCCAATACGTCTGGAAAGAACCCGTTAGTGTCAAGCTTAACTGCAAAACCTCTCTCCTTCAACTTCTTCAAGAACTTTGGCAATTCCTTATGCAGCGTCGGCTCGCCACCTGTAACGACTACCGCATCCACGTACTTCTTCCGTGCCTCAAGCATACTCAATGCGGTTTCTTCGTTGAGGAACGGTGGCTTCGGATCTACGACTATTCTCCAGTTGTGGCAGTATGGGCAGCGGAGGTTGCAGCCGGGTGTGAAGAGCACCGAGGCCATCCTGTTCGGGTAGTCCACGAGGCTTGTCTTCTGTAATCCAGCAAACTTCATGCCTGGTCACTCACGCAGGAATAGGCGTAGCCGCGTGTAGTACTGCAGATTTGTCGAAGGTTCGGCGCACCGCGAACTCGGCCTGCTTGCCGTCGTTCCATTGGTCAACGGGTCGCAGATATCCGACTACGCGTGAGTAGACTTCGCATCGTGCGCTGCATGTTGGGCATTGTTTGTGTTCGCCGCTGATGTAGCCATGCGTGGTACATATGCTGAACGTGGGCGTCAGCGTGAAGTAGGGCAGGCGCGAGTTCAAGGCCACACGCTTGACGAGGTCAACTGCGGCCTTCCACGAGTGCAAACGTTCGCCGAGGAAAATGTGGAACACTGTTCCGCCCGTGTACAGCGTCTGCAGCTTGTCCTGATGCTCAAGCGCGTCGAACAGATCGCCCTCATAGTCCACGGGCAACTGCGAAGAGTTCGTATAGAACGGCTCCGCTCCGTGTGTTAGGTGCCGCTCGTTGGCGGCAAGTATATCCGGATACTTGCGCTTGTCTATACGTGCGAGCCTGTAGCTAGTGCCCTCAGCAGGCGTGGCTTCAAGGTTGTAGATGCTACCCGTCTCCTCCTGAAAATCTGAAAGCCTATCCCGCATGAACGAGAGCACGCGAACAGCAAAATCCAAGCCTTCAAGCGTGGCAATGTTGCCGCCCAGCAAGTTCATGATCGCCTCGTTCAAGCCCACAAGGCCTATGGTCGAGAAGTGGTTCTTCCAATACTTGCCATATCCTTCCTTAACGTTGCGCAGATAACGCTTCGAATACGGATACAATCCGCTGTCAGTGAAGGTTTCCAG
>CAYGYI010000213.1:0-2347 GCA_964354055.1 uncultured Candidatus Bathyarchaeia archaeon
ATACGACAGCCAGAAGCAGCTAATCAAAACAGTACAACGATAAACCTTTTCTCTCTTCTTCACCTTTCTCTTCTTTCATAGTGATTTCAATTGCCCAGCCGCAAACATAGTATAGAGAGCGATCTAAAAGAGTGGTTTTCCGGCGCTGAACGCGTCGTCGTGGCTGGCGTTGGAAATCCTATTCGTATGGACGACTTTGTGGGCGTCAAGATCGTGCAGGACTTGCAGGGCAAGGTGTCAGACTGCGTCATGCTCATTGAGTGCGAAACCGTGCCAGAAAGCTTCACCCAGCAAATCGTAGACTTCAAGCCTACGCATGTACTGCTGATTGATGCGGCGTTGTTGGATCTTAGGCCAGGGGAGACGAGGCTTATCAACTCAGATCAGTTGGCGGCATTCCCTGCTTACTCTACACACATGTTGCCGTTGCGGCTGTTTTGCGATTACGTTGCGAAAGAGGTAGAAGCCAAGATTGGTTTGTTGCTGTTGCAGCCTGCGAGGGTCGATTTTGGGGAAGGCCTTTCTCCTGAGCTTGAGAAGGTAGCCTGCGACGTTGTGGACATCTTGCGTGAGATTCTTCCCTAGTATTAACGTCCTTGAGGACAAGCCTAACAGAAGCTTTAGGGGTTCAAAATCTAGCCTATTGCAACTAAGGTGAGAAAGATGAATGTCGCTTCCAGACCAAATAGATCACACTTATAGGAATCAAGACATTGCATTAAGTCGAAGCATGATCCTTCGTAGAACGCGCGCTTTTGAGGTTCACGCCTATTTCTGTTGCATTATTCTGGCGGTCGCTTTTGCCTTAGATGGTTGAATCTGCCACGCTGGCGGCTGGGGTCAAGCTGTGGGTCAGGTTTTTGGCTGATTTTCTATGTTTAGTTTTTTGGCTAGTTTCTGCAGATCTTGTGGTGTCATCCATTCTGTTTTGAGATATTCGAGTATGCGCTGTCTGTTTAGGCCTATTCTTTGTGCTTCTGCTACTGCATGCTTGTAGGCTTCGATTTCAGTTGGTCTTTCGACGTAGCTGTAGTGGTGGTCGAACAGTTCCTTGCCTTCCATGCGTTGCCTCACGTGCACGAGTTCGTGGATCACGTCTAAGTATATGTCTGTCCTGTCGCCTTCGTTCAGGTACCGCGAGCTGACTACAAGATGTCCGTTGCCACCGTTTACCCACATGTAACCTCCTATCCACGTGAGATCAACTTTAAGCTCCTTTAGCACTTTGTCGGTTCGGTTGCCGAAAATCTTTTTCACAGCCTCAACCTTTTCAAAACCCCTGAACACTTCAGTGAACGGATGCACCGAACCTGTGGCAAACACCAGCCTCTGCAAGCGTAGCGCACTCGCCAAACGCACCACCCTAAGCTCTATCTTGTCACGCCAATCCAAAACCGTACAGCCTTCTTGCCAGAGTGCTGAAAGTGAGAGATGTTAGAAAACCTTTCTCTTTCCGAGAAGCTGAAAAACAAGGCCTGCGCTGTTTAGCGTCGTCTTCTCTTCTCAAAACTCTTTTCAGGTTTCGCCACGGCTGTTTCGATGCAGTTGATGCCTAGGGTTCTCGCGAGTTTTTTGACGTCTTCGGCTGTCATCCACTCGGTTCTCAAGTACTCCATGATGTCTTCGTCTGTGAGTCCTATTCTTCTGGCTTCTTCCACAGTGTGGCGATAAGCCTCAATCTCCGTGGGTCTGTCCACGTAGCTGTAGTGGTCGTCGAACAGTTCTTTGCCTTCCATGAACTGCTTCACGTGCACAAGTTCGTGGACCACATCTAAGTACAGGTCAGCGTAGTCTCCGCAGTTCAAGTAGTATGCGCTCACCATCAGGTGGCCGTCTTCATCGCTGACTCCCATGTAGCCTCTTCTACCGAAAAACTCGACTCTCAGGTTGCTGAGCACGTGCTCAGTTTCGTCGCCAAATATCCGTCTAACGGCTTCAACTCTTTCGAAACCTTTGAAGAAATCCGTGAAGGCATGGGTCGAAACTGTGGCGTTCCGCGCAATCTTGACCTTCAACCGTGACTCCATCTTCTCCAGACTCATAGCACAGTACATGCTTCGCGAGGCCATGGCTAGTAAAGCTTATCCCCTCGTATAAGTGTTCATAGGCGAAGCGTTCAGCTACACACGCAAACGAGAAACTGACCATGCATGTTCACGATCAAGACCATGACCCAAGAAGACCTGCAGTTCGCAGTAAGAATCACCGATGAGGCAGACTGGGGACTGACAGAGGATGACTTCAAGTTTGCCATGGAGCTGGAGCCTGAAGGCTGCTTCGTGCTGCTCAGCAACGGTGAGAAAATCGGCCTCGCCACCAACGTCTGCTACGACAAAATAGCATGGTT
>CAYGYI010000214.1:0-2327 GCA_964354055.1 uncultured Candidatus Bathyarchaeia archaeon
CGGAGTTGCAGTCGGTGCAGCAGAGGCAGCTACGCCAACGCCGACGAAAGTCTCAGCGCTTGAGGCGTAGTAGCTCTCTGAACCTTCGAAGGATGCAATGATTTTATAGAGTCCTTCCATCTTCGGAGTCCACATAACTCCATAATTGCCTGCCATATCAGAGGTGACAGTGCCGATTTCCTCATAGTTGCCGTTGGAGTCGATGCCGACTAGCTTCACTTGGACACCGCTAGCTTTTGCGGGTTTAGACTGCTGCTCGTAGATGTACTCCATCCATGACGTCATGTCCTTATCGGCGATTGCTGGGGTGCCTTTGCTTTTGCCTGGAGACTGATCCGTTACCGTGCCTGAAATTACAACGGGGGTTCCTTTGGCTGAAACAGTTTGCGGTGCTGTAACCGTTGTGGCAGAGTCGCCTTTGCCGAAGCAGTAGATTTGGCAGTCATAACAGTTCAGTGTCACGACGTAGCCGTCTGCGATTGCGGGGTTCTTCATGTAGCCTGAGATGTTCCAGACTCCTGCTCCGCTGGTTGCATTAACGACGTGCAGTTTCCAGCCTCTCCAAGTGGGCGAGTCAGGCGAGTGCTCACCATTGGGCGCAAAAATCTTGTCGTCAGCAATAGCCCAGCCTTGAACTACGTAGAAAGGCCATTGACCATAGACCGTCTCGAAGCCGCTGCTTCCGCTGTAGTAGTCCCAGAGGTGGTCACCTGTGTGCAGGTCGTACGCGTGTATCATGCCGTCGTAAGCCATGGTGTAGAACTTGCCGTATGCTGTACATCCAGTCTCATCGTACATGCCCCACGCGTTCGTGAAGGGTTCGCTGACCCATATTTCGTCTCCAGTGTACGCGTCGAAACCATGGAACTGCATGGTTGACTTGGTGAACCGTTCGAAGACTCCGTCAAGCAACTGCGTGTTAGATGAGCCGAAGTACGCTTCGTTTGATCCTGGACTGATGTCGGTGTAGGTTCTGTTCCAGAGGCAGAGTCCTGTCTTGGTGCTGTAGCAGACGTATGTCACGTTGTTCGACATTCCGAATCCACCGTTGGTGGCGAGCAGCATGTCAGATCCTACTTTGTTCAATGATAGACCAGTAATTACTGGCAGTCCGTCGTTTGTCGATGTTCTAGTCCACATTATGCCCGTGGACCAGTTATATGCGCGTCCAGTGGTTGGTCGCCACATCCATGCGCCTGGTCCAGTTGCAGTCGTTGAGGGTGCGATGACTTTGCTGGAGTTCCACAGAGACAACGATCTTCCGTTTGACCCTAAAGTGTATGACAACATGGATCCATCGCTGTCGAGAACGATTTTGCCGCCGGCAGAGGCGCTTGTGAACGTGCATATGAGGTTGCCTGTGAAGGCGTCGTACATACTCCAAGTGGAGCCGCTTGTGGACCACAGGTATGGTATGCCGCCGTGCTGGTTGGGCGAGTTGTAGTTGTAGATTTGACCGTTGGTGATACTCATGTTTTCCTTGAACCATAGCGTCTGTCCAGTTCTTATGTCAATGCAAGCAAGTCCCAAACTGCCGGATGAGCTTAGGCGTTGGTTGTGGTAGATTCTTCCCTGCATGATTATCGGCGACCATTTGCCCTCGTAGGATTCTCCCGTGTAGTATTGCACGCTGCCGTATTCTCCGCCGATGATTCCACCGAAGTCTATGGGTTTTGTCCAGACTATGTGGGCAGTGTTAGGTGCTGTACTGTAGGCATTGAATCCTCCGAACGGGGCGTATGAGGTGTTGTATGTGGGGAAAAGCCAGTTACCGCTGATTCTCCACCATTCTCTATTCTGACCGTAGATGGGTCTTTCCCAGAAGTCAGAGGGAAGCGGCGTGTCTTGCCACATTGGAAGTGGCTCTGCCTGAACCGTCAACGACACTATTTGGCTTTCGCTTGGCATATACCAGTTCTTGCTGCCTTGATAAGTCATGTTCTGCCCGGGGAAGTTCACCTTGAAAGTGTAGTTTCCAACTTGTGCTGGATAGTAAAGGAACCATGCTGCGCCGACATCGTCAGACCGGTATGGGCCTTTGATTTCGGTTTTGCCATCGGGTTTCGTGATTGTCACTTTCATGCCTTCCCATCTGTCTCCTTGTGGACCGTTTGCCGTTGGCGGCGGGTTGTCAAGCCAGAAATTCACGGTTACTGTTTGAGTGACGCCGACTGGGTTGGGTTGCACGGTCATGAACGCGTAGGTTGCTACGTTTACAGCTTTAACAGGTTGCGTGGATGCCATCATTGCCATTGCATTCAACATCAGAATCAGAGCGAAAATGCTTAGAGCCTTAGCTATATTAAGTTTCATTCTTTATCCTCCAT
>CAYGYI010000215.1:0-2306 GCA_964354055.1 uncultured Candidatus Bathyarchaeia archaeon
GGAATTGTTCTTCATACTGCGATCCGAGTGTTGGGCATGGGACAGGTTTGCCACCTGACTTCCAATTATAGACAGACGCTCGCCAAAAGATGCTCGCAGCAAAGTAAACCAGCTGCGAAACATTGATCTTGGATAAGCTATTGGCTGAGTAGACCTTTAGTCCCTTATCGTTGTCATATAGTGGCGTTGCCTGATCCAGTAAAGATTTAAGCGCAAAGCCCTCGCCATGACGGTAGCACATTCTTAGCACCCAGCGTTCGCCGTTCTTATTAAAAACGTCTTCGCATTTTTTGCAGAATGCGTGCCCGTGCACCTGATCGTTTGTGCTTATGGCAATCCGCGAGTTCATAACAACCGGTGCATCGCCACCTTGAGATTTTGTAATTAGCCGGTAAAACGCCTTTGGAAAGAGGTGGCTATCGCGAAGTTCTAAGCCCTGCCTCCGACATAACTTACAAAGCCCGACTGTGCTCATGGCCATATTATTATCCACAGCACCGGCCTGGAGCAATCCTGTTTGTGGGGAAGCGCAAGTTCAAATCTTGCCGCCGGCTCTAGTTGATTACGGCAGAGGGATGCAGACGCCATGCGTTACATCCTGCCAGGAGGCCCGGATACATAGCTCATTATGACTGGACAGAGAGAAACGAATTGTACGTGGAAGGATTGTGAGGAAGAGGGTCGGCGCGAGCAAAGAGCCCGTGGCGGCAAGTTATGGGCGGTCCTTTGTGATGCGCATGACGCCGAACTCAATCGAACGATTGACCTGTTTGCGCAATATGTGGTCAGTGCTGAGAAAATGCTGGCCGCGCGGATTGCTGCCCATGGTGGAGTTTCGGTCAGCCTCGCCGACTTGTGAGATTGAATGGCAGAGTGGTATACAGAGCCCCAAAATTCCGAACGAAATATGGAGGAGAAGGGCGAGGTCGTTCCCTCCAAATCTGAAGAGGTCTTTCGCGCGTTGCGGAAAGACGGATCCCTGAAAATCTCTCCGCAGGATGCCGAGTGGTTTAAAAAGTTGGCGAGCATTCTTTGGGTGTAAGGGTGACCGTCGAAATTCTCATAAGGAGAGCGTGGGTAAAAGTGGACATTCGACCAGTGGGAAAGACCTCGATTGCCGACCGGTCTGAATGCAAAAAGTGAGCAGGGAGGGTCCTCGCCTGACTGGTTAACAACAGAAGTCATGCGCGCGGGTGATCATATCACCTGCGCTGCTTGGTTCGGCCTCTTTCTCTTTAGTATTTACCCACGGCATTGTTCAGTGCTTGTCGAATTGCCTTCATCGTGATGGCTCTTGCAAGTCCTGAATTATACGGCAATTGAACGACCTGGCCGCTCTCATCGAAGAGAATAATCTTGTCTGACATGTGCGCAATCACCATGCCAACGAGTTTATTGCTGTTCGCCTTTAGTGTGAAGACCGGAGATCCGCTGTTACCATGACTGGCAAATCCATCGATAAGGAAATATTCTTTGCCGGTGAACTGTGCAACAATTCCGATTCTGACTACGGGATGATTCTTGTCATCCTCAACACCAAGTGCCAAGGGATATCCGGTGATTATGACCCCTCGACCCTCAACAAGCGAGGAATCGTCATCAAACAGGCTTTCAGGAAATATGAGATTCTGGAACTGAATCTGTGCGTTTTGGGGGGGTTGTGGGGAAAGAATGGCGACATCGTTTGTAGGATCGATGTAGGGGACCTTGCAGATGGACCGGGTGTACCCCTTTTCTGTGTCGATTCCGATGTATATCTCTTTTTTTGCGGCGGACCCTTGAGCGACAACGTGTTTGCAGGTCACACCCAGAACAACCGAGTTCGAGCCTAGCACGAAGAATCCGGTCCCAATCGGAATCCACTTATTGTTATTTTCCTGAATTTGAACCGCAAAGACGGCCTTCTTGAGTTGGACAGCAGACAACTCTGTACCAAGGAAAGTTACGGCGTCAGCACGAGGAGTGTCTTGGGCTGTGCAGATAATAGGAACGAGGGCAAGAAAGACGATTGCAGGTATCATAGTTTTGTTTTGCATGAGACAAGCTCCTTTGCCAAGTAGACAGGTCAAGATAACCTAATAAGTAAGCCAGATGCGGCTGTCCTCTCCATCAGCGCACTAGCCATCCCAAAGCAAGGAACACGTCTACGATAACCGACGAGTGCTGGCAACAAGGTACACCGATACCTCTGGCTTGCCAATCAGATAATGTGGCGATCTCGGCATCCATTGCGCTTGGTAGAATCGAGATGAGTGTCAGGCCTTGAATATTCGATTTTTGCGTTCAGGTTTCCGATCTAATCACGG
>CAYGYI010000216.1:0-2299 GCA_964354055.1 uncultured Candidatus Bathyarchaeia archaeon
CTGACGAGCTTGTTGGCAACGACTCGCAGGTTAGTGATTGGGTGCTGAACCACCGTGGCATCCAGACCTTTCAAAGCCACGATACCAACGCGATCCCTGCAACGGTAGGCATCGCCATGCAGTTTCAGCAGCGCCTCCTTTACAGACTCCAAGTTGAGCAGCATAGAACCGCTGAGGTCAATCACAAAAACCATGGTCAGCGGTGCCTTGTAGACTCTCAGTTTTTCTCGGACATCGCTGAGGCTTATGCTTAATGCTGTCTGTAAGGGTTTTGGACGGAGGGCTTGTCTTTTGGCAGCTTCGCGTATCGTGGCAGGAATGTGAATGTCCGTCGGTTTTCCATGAGGAATCCTCCAGCTGTAGGGTTTTCCCCTATGGAGGGCAGTCACTCCCTGCGCATGTTTCCCTGCGTAGGCACACTGCCTCTTAGTTGTTATCTTACTCATCTTCAGAAAAAACTTCGAAGGAGACACAATCCGCTTTTCGAAGCTTTTCAGCATTGGGAGGCCGCTGGTTACTTCTGACAGCTTCGCAGCATCACTAACAACGGGAATCCCTTTCCCTTTCTGGGTCTTGGCCTTTTCCTCAAACGTCTCTCCCTTGAGTTTACCTGAGCCAACCTGATATCCCTCGCTAGCTGGAGCGTTCTTTGGACTTCTGTTCATCCTCTTCCCCATTGCGAAGATAACACCGTGAGTAACGCGGTTAAACAGGAACCGGAGCCTCATCAATTTTCTCTGGAGCTTTTTGGAACTAGTGTCTTTCTTTGCCTCTTCTTCCTCTTTTTTTGTAGCGTCTTTCCTGACCCAGAACATTGCTTTTCCTTTCATTAGCTTCCGCTTGTCTTCTTGCTTCTTGCTGGTTTCCCCTGTTTTCTCGAACTGGAACACTTTTTTGATGTTTGCAGTGAAGATGTTGGCTATTTCTTCCGGCGTGGCGGGTTCTACGAAGCCTCCTTCTCTTGTTCTGTGGCCCAGCGCCAACTCTGCAGCGACCAGTACGTCATCCAAAGTCACTTCTGTTCTGTTCTCGAACGCCACGAGAGTCTGGGCAGACTTCGCTATGACTATGTCTGGGCGCAGGCCATCGACTTTCAAATCCACACATGCCTTGCATATGCCCTCAATGAGTGCATCAGGCACAACAATATCTTTCAACAGCTTTCTCGCGTTGACGATCCTGTTTCGCAGTTCTTCTTGGGAAGGCAAGTATTTCTCAATAAATCTCTCCGGGTCAGCCTCAAACTCGATATTCCGCTTGACTATTTCCACCCTATCCTCCACATTTGAAATGCTTCCAACCGTAACCGATAGGGCGAAGCGATCAAGAAGTTGCGGCCTCAGTTCGCCTTCTTCAGGGTTCATCGTACCGACAAAAATGAAGCGTGATGGATGGTTTACAGATATTCCCTCTCTTTCCACGATGTTCCATCCGGTGGCTGCAGCATCCAACAGATCGTCAGCAATGTGGTCAGGAAGCAAGTTGACTTCATCAACGTAAAGCACGTTCTGGTTTGCCTCAGCAAGAATTCCCGGTTCGAGAGCCTCTATCCCCAGCTTGATTGCTTTCTCCACATCAAGGCTTCCAACAACTCTGTCCTCAGTTGCGCCTAGAGGCAGATCGACAACCACCATTTCTTTCTCTTCAACGGGCAAGCTTTCGCCTTTCTTGTATCTCTGGCTACATCTGGGACACATGTTGGATGGATCGGTAGGGCTGCAGTTGAACGGACAGTCTTTGACTACCTTGATTTTCGGGAGGATGTCAGTCAGAGATCTCACGATAGTGCTCTTTCCTGAGCCTTTTGGGCCCCTGATCAGCAGGCCACCAATCTTCGGGTTGATCGCATTGATGAGTATGGCTAGCTTAAGCTTCTGCAAGCCGACGATTGCCGAGAACGGGAAGACCACCCTCTTTCTCTGCATTGAAGCTGACCTCTGTTTAATCGTTAGTAAAAGACGGTCTTAACCTTTGGCCTTCGGCTGCGTCGTCTGAAACAGGCAGGACAGCAGTTTCCTATGCCCAGACATAGGTTACTGTTAGCTTATTTGTTATGGCTCAAGCGTTGCAGCTCGGGTTCGTAAAGGTCATGTGGAGTTTTTCTTCGAATCTCCTCTTCAATTTCCATGTTGGAACTTGTCTTCTGCGTCGGAGGAGGACTGTGGCGAAGGGTGAGTTGTGGGTTAGGGAAGGGAAGCAGACATAATTAGACGTGATTTCGATGCTTTGGGTAAGGTTGAGGACGCGATCTACATCGAGATGCAGCCGGTTGAGGTTAGAAGTAGTAGTGAATGAAATT
>CAYGYI010000217.1:0-2292 GCA_964354055.1 uncultured Candidatus Bathyarchaeia archaeon
CAGAACCGACATAATTAACGAGAAGATGTTTATGGCCAAGGTTGACCTTGACGTGAGCGAAGGAGCAGATTTCATAATCGTGAAGCCTGCCTTGACCAACCTTGACTTGATCAGGCTGACCAAGCACAGATACCCTAACATTCCTATCGCAGCATATCAGGTCAGCGGTGAATACTTAATGATCAAAGCTCCAAGTGAGGATGGATACCTGAAAGAGAAGCCGTTGGTAATGGAAACTCTTAGCTCAATCAAAAGAGCAGGAGCCGACATGATACTAACATACTACGCACTACAAATGGCCAAGTTTCTGAAAGAACGAAAGTAGCCAACCTCAACCCTCCGAAGGCGCTATCAAGACTTGCTCCTTGGACACGAGAGCATGCGCGCGAATCGAGAGATACGTGAGCATTTCACACAGAAAAGGAAGGTGCGCTCGACATTTCCTACCATAGTCGAGATCAACTGCTAGAAGAGTACTTTTCAAGAGAAAGATCTTTTCCGTTGCTCGTCAAACGCGAAGTCTTTGGAAAGACAACCCTTGGAAAGGAAATGCACGTTTTCAAAATCGGCAACCCAAACGGCGGACGAATCCTAATCGATGCCTGTATCCATGGCGACGAAAGAGTAGCCGCAGAAATCCTTCTTCGGTATGTTGATTGGCTGCTAAACCAGAGAGAACCCGCAGCGACACGCATACTAGAAAAATGTCAAACACTGATAATTCCAATCATAAACATGGATGGCTTCACTGAATCAGGCACAACACAAGGAAGACGGAAAAACGCAAACAACGTAGATCTGAACCGGAATTTCCCATATGGCTGGGCAATGAAACCTAACAACTCCGATAGGTACAACTACCCGGGCCCCTACCCAAAAAGCGAGATAGAAACCTGCAACATAATGGCGCTCTATGCAAAAACCACCCCAAAACTTTCCATCTCCATGCACACAGGAAAGCCACCAATATTCGTAAAACAAATCTTTCGCTGCGCTAACGTCACACCTGAAGATGATGTTTACATGCGAAACGCATACGCAAAATATGCCCAGCTGGCACGGAAAAGAAGCAAACCTGTACATCGACTCACAAAAATTGATGGAGGAAAAGGAACGCCTGGAACAACATGCTACACGTACTTCCACACTATTAACTTCGGCATTGAAACAATAGACACTTATCCAAATCCTCCTCCAATCCCAGACGAGTTTCCAAATATTCTGAACGAATGGTTGCCCCTGTTCATTACGCTCAGTTTAGAAGCCGAATCACAGGCCGACACAGGTTAGTATGAGCTCATTTTGCAGTTTTTTTGGTTAATCGATAGCAGTTCTGCTGGCAGAGTTTTGCAGCGGCTGATCGATTCCCACTGTCAGCTATAACTCTTATTAGATCGCCGAATTCTTGTAAGCTTCAATTGGAGGTAAGCAGGTCGTTCGCGGTTGGGCATTTCGCACTCGGCTACATTCTAGGCAAGGCATCGTCGAAACTCACGAGAACGGAAATCAACTTGCCACTCATCTTGATGTTTTCAGTGATCCCAGACATTGACATACTTATCCCGTTCCTGCAACATCGTGGACCGACCCACTCAATACTCTCGGCCATAGTGCTTTTTCTCCCCGCCTTCATGATCTGGCAGCAAAAAGCTGTCCCATATTTCGCAGCATTGGCACAACACTCACTGATAGGAGACTACTTGGGAGGAGGTGGACTCCAGCTGCTGTGGCCTTTGACGGGCCAAACCTACGGAATCAGAATAGACATAAGAGGCACGACAAATGCCGTGATAGAAATGCTGGCGTTTCTGGTTGCGATGCTCATTATGCTGAAAACCAGAGACATGTCTAAACTCTTCAAACCTAAAAAGACAAACCTGATTCTTGTGGTACCAGTTGTTACGGTGCTTCTTCCAACACTTCTGGCCTACCCATTTTCCGTTCCGCCTGTGCTAGCGATACCACACATCATCTATCTAGCAATTTTCATGACATCAATCCTCGCATATGCGAGACGACCCAGATGAAGTTGCAACGCACACACTGTATCATAGAAACTATCTCTATCTGATCCAGACGCATCCTAGCGCCAGCTATTTAGCCGACATTTCCAGCCAGAGCTTCACACGCTAGATGCTGTCAGGCCTTACACAAAAGACAAAAATAACCCTCAGCACAGATTGTTTGAACGGCATATATCAGTGCGGGATTGCCCTAGCCTGGTAGGGGGCAGGCCTGCTAAGTCTGTGGCTGGCAACGGCCGCGTGGGTTCAAATCCCACATCCCGCGCCA
>CAYGYI010000218.1:0-2288 GCA_964354055.1 uncultured Candidatus Bathyarchaeia archaeon
GGCAGGTGTTGGAAGAATTTCAGGTTTCTGGGCTTTTCGCGCGTACGTTATGTAGCCAGTGTGTCCAGTCATCAACGTGTGAGGTCTTGTTTTGCCTCTCTCAACTTGCATTCCCCGCATGATGCATTCGACTGTCTCAACATCAACGAAGCCGTTTTCGTTCAAGGCCTCAACAGCTCTCACGACTTGATCAATCGTAGGGCTGAATGATACTATAGTTCCACTTGGCTTCAGCGCACTATAGGCGCGGGGGACAACTAGCCAAGGCGTTGCCAAATCCAAGATCACCGCGTCTATCTCGGTTTCATCGATGCCTTCTGTGATGTCCTTGTTCTTGAGCGTCACATAATCAAAGAGGAAGGCGCGTTTCAGGTTCTTTTCTGCTATGCTCTGGAACTCACTTCTGATCTCGTAGCTGTAAACCATGCCGGAGGGTTTGACATAATGCGCGATTGCAGTAGTCAATGCTCCCGTGCCTGTTCCCGCTTCAACGATGCGGCTTCCAGAACCTATGTCGCTGAAGAGGATTATCAAAGAAATGTCCTTAGGATAATTGATTTGAGTCTGTCTTGCAGATTTCATTATGTAGTCGCGTAGCAAAGGCTTGAGCACGATAAACTCGGCACCCAGATTACTGGCTACTCTTGAACCGTAGTCTTTACCTATTACGTCGTCGAATTTGACGAAGCCCTTGTGCGTGTGAAAGGTTTTGTTTGCCTCAACCTTCACCATGTATGTCTTGCGTTGCTTCAAGTAGAGGAGAACGAAGTCGCCTTCTGCAATCTTCTGCGCAGTCAAGTTCTCCGTTCCTAAGGTGAGTATTTGAAGGGATGCTTCGAGCGATCCTTGTTCTCTATTAACTCGTCGATGGTTGGTCTGCCCTCAATCGTTTTGCGGATTGCGTGGCGCATAGCCTTGTAGTTGTTGATGTAGACCCGCTGCCTATCCACGGCTGTAGGATGCACAAACACGTTTGCCAGTATCAGAAGCTTGTCAACGGCCTCCTTGGGAATGGTGCCGTCTGCGACACTGTCAACTACCGCCTTTGCTACGGCGGTTTGGGCTGGCCCGTAGACCATGCTTGCATGTCTCATGCCTGTCATAGTGACTGTGGGCACAATGAGAGTAGCAGGTTTGACGGCGAGATTCGGCTCCAAGATGACCACCAGCGGCTCGTGACCAACTGTGGGCACGGCCTTAGCCTTTGCGAACGCTTCTGCGAGAGGTCCATCTTTTCTGCCTATAAGCAGGTCGATGTGCGCCACCTCTGCGCCTGATCCTGCTAGAGCCTCGCCTATCATCAAATCAAATTCCTTTATGACTTCAGGAGCCACGTCGATCGCCATGAAACGCTGCTCAATGGGTTTTTCTTCTACTTCGAAAGTTACTGGTTTAGGCTGGATCTTGCCGATCTTTTCCAGGTCAAGCCGCAGTTCCTCTCTTGCCTCGTAGGTCAGCTCTCCGCCCACGCTTAAGGGTTGCCGAGGCGAGCCTACCTTGATTTTCATCATGTTGAGCGCTGCTTTGGTGCCTACTGCGCCGCTGCCTGCGATTATTCGCGCGATTTTCTGAACCTTGTATTGGAGTTCGCGAGCCTGCTGCAGTTCATTCTTCTTCACGTGATTGTATATTTGAACCCAGATGTCAGGGATAATGTTGGCGCTTGCGAGTATGGCTCCTGAGCAGCCTGCAGCTAACGCAGCTACCACCACCTCGTCATGGCCACATAGTACATTGATTTTGTCTCTCACCTTCTCCAGCACGGCAAGGATGAAGGCCAGCTGGCCGCTGCTGTCTTTAACGCCCACGATGTTTGGTATCTGAGCCAAGTCTTCAACCATCTGCCACGGCAAGGGAAGGCCTGTGCACTGAGG
Organism: uncultured Candidatus Bathyarchaeia archaeon; assembly: GCA_964354055.1. GTDB lineage: Archaea > Thermoproteota > Bathyarchaeia > Bathyarchaeales > Bathycorpusculaceae > DATKKK01. Next base: position 1,875 of record CAYGYI010000218.1, read on the forward strand.
AATATTGTACAGAATGATTGGCAAGTCGACTTCGCTGGCTATCGTCGAATAGTGCTCATAAATGCCTCGGTCTGCGGGCTTAAGATAATATGGAGTAACAACCAAGGCCGCAGTCGCGCCTGCCTCCTTCGCAAAACGTGTGAGATCAACCGTCTCTGCCGTTCCGCTCGCGCCAGTGCCAGCGATGACAGGCACTCGCCCATTGACCTCGTCTATTACGAACTTGATAACGTGTCTTTTCTCCTCGGCGGTCAGATTTATGAACTCGCCTGTGGTGCCGCAAGGCACGACGCCGTGTACGCCCAGCTCAATGCAACGATTGACCAAACTACGCAACCGTTCATCGTCCACGGCTTTTCCGTCATCCGTGAACGGCGTGACCAAGGCAGGATAAATTCCTTCAGGTTTGAACAT
>CAYGYI010000219.1:0-2225 GCA_964354055.1 uncultured Candidatus Bathyarchaeia archaeon
CGCGACCAAGTAAGTAATGTGTGTTTTCCCCGTTCCCGACGGACCAATGAGAGCACATTGCTTGAAGAAGAAAAGTGCCCGAATCATTCGTTCGACGTATCGTTGTCCGCTGTCCACGTATTCTGGCGTTCCTGAAGGAACTAAGCTTTGTAGGGCGTCAGGAAACATGTATCCTGGATGGAGGTCGTATTTTGAGATGTCGTATTTGTGGTAGTGGGGAGATTGAGACATTTCTCGTCTTTTGCATATGTCGACGGTTATTTTGGAGTTGCCTCTCTTGATTGACATGGATTCTGTTTTGGTGCCGTATGCGCCTGTGGTTTTTATGGCGTCTGTGGCGTACCCTAGAGAGGCTGTTTTCTGCTCCTGCTTCATTATCTCTTCCTTGACATATTCGAAGGCAGAGTCTGATAAAAGTATTATGTCTTAATATACAAGATTAGGCTAACGTATCGAAACAGTGTATGTAAACTCCCAACACAGACACACACTTATCATCAAACCGCCAAGTAAGATAGTTCATCAATCACATTATGAGTGACTCTCAATGACTGAACAAGAGTCTTCGCCATCACCCACGAGCCAGGAGGCTAAACCAGTGGCGGTCATAGAGTCAACGCCAGAAAACGAAAACCAAAAACTGACCGAAGAACAAACCACTGAAGTCTTGAAGGAGATACAGGAAAACGCAGGCCAAATCTCCGAACTCGCAAGCGAAGAAGACACCCTCATCGAGGAATTCTTCAGTTTTTTAGGCAAGATAATGAAAAACTTCGCTAAGACGCTCGAGATTCCCGTTTCTTCGCTTCCAGACAAGTATAGCAGACGGGCAGGCAAAGCGTATCTTTATCCCAACGGACAATTGGTGCTCATTTATGTAACCGGCGAAGTTGACACAGTCAACCTTGTAGTTAAGGAAAACCGCCAAGTCCTTATAGAAATCGCAGGCGACATAATGACCACGCTGAAGACCATGATCAACACTCACAAGTCGAAGACCGAGAAGAGAGTCAGATTCTTGATGCAGATCTCGAAAGGGTTACAGAAGGTTGCTGAGGCCTTCTCAGAGGACACGGGCAAAAAGTGAGACACTCTGCCCATTAGGTCATAGAAGAAGACCTGACAGAATTCTGTTCAATTCCTCTTTGCTCTTGAGACTACGAAATATTACCTTGCCGCTTGCATAGAGACGGAAAGAGGCGTTTCCAAAGGTCAACTCGTAAATTATGTTGGAAATTGACTCTCGCACCTTGGCTTTCCTGAGGATTTTAGCGATTGCCTCGTCTTTTTTGTCGTATTTGAGGGTGACGATTACATCCTTTTCTTCGCCACATGTTCCTTCGGTTCTGGCTACATAGTCTTCAATGGTGACCATTTGGGCTAGGCAATCTCCCTTAGGATCTCGATGAACTTGTCGATTTCTTCGCGTGTGTTGTAAATGTAGAAGCTTGCTCTGGCTGAGGACTTCAGCTTCAACAACTGGTGCAGGGGCTGTGCGCAGTGGTAGCCGCTTCGAATCATAATGCCAAATGCATCGAGTGACAGGGCAACGTCATGCGAACTCAGGCCTTTGACGCCGAAGGGGATTATTCCGCATTTGATGGAGGCGTCTTTTGGTCCGTAGATTTCAACGTTTTCAAGGCCGTCCATGTTCTGCATGGCGTAGGCTGTCAGCATTTCCTCATGTTTCTCCACGTTTTCCATGCCTATCGCCTTCAGATATCTGACTGCTTCCATCAAGCCGACGCCGCCTGACACGTTGGGGGTTCCTGCTTCGAACTTCCATGGCAACGTGTTCCATGAGATCGAGCAACGTCTCGTGGCTGGGTTGAAGGAGGCTTCTTTTATCATTTCTCCGCCCCCGTGGAACGGCCCCATGCTCTCAAGCATTTCCTTTCTGCCGTAGAGGACGCCTATGCCCGTGGGTGCCAGCATCTTGTGACCTGAAAAGGCAAGAAAATCAACATCCAAGTCTTTAACATCTACAGACAGATGTGGCGCGGATTGTGCACCGTCAACCAGCGTGAGGGCGCCGTGGTCATGGGCAATTTTGGCAAGTTTCTTGACGTCGTTTACGACGCCTGTTACGTTTGAGACATGTGAGAAGCAGGCGATTTTGGTTTTTTTGGATATTGCTTTTTCGAAGGCTTGGCAGTTGAGGGTACCGTCGCTGTTTACGTCGGCGTATTTGACTTGAAAGCCGTTTATTTTTGAGAGGTTTTCCC
>CAYGYI010000220.1:0-2195 GCA_964354055.1 uncultured Candidatus Bathyarchaeia archaeon
AATAGTGGGGCAGTCCATTCCAATAGGCACAGGACTCGTGGAACTATACATGAGCACGTTCGAACTGAAGAAAGGTGAAGCCAAATGATAGACGTAGACAAGGCCATAGCGGCCGCAGTGAAAACTGGAAAAGTCTCCTTCGGGACGAACTCCGCTATACAGAACGGGCAATCAGGCAAAGCCAAACTGATAATCGTAGCCTCAACCTGCCCGAAGAGCACGAGCGAAAACATACAATACTACTGCAAACTCTCCAATGTGCCAACAGTGACGTACAGGGGTTCAGCTCTCGACTTAGGCGGAGTCTGCGGAAAGTCTTTTGCGGTTTCAGCGTTAAGTATAAGAGAGGCAGGAGACTCTGAAATTCTGAAGCTGACGGAGCCTGCGGAACCAGAGGACACTACTGGAGGAAGCGAATGACAAGCGGGATAAAGATCACCAGCAACGAAATGCGTTTTATCGCCTTGTTTGAAAGTATAACCAGCGCAAATGTGAAGGATTGCATAATCGACGAGGAGCAGGGACGTGTTCTTTTCGTTGTTAGCGAAGGACAGATAGGTGTGGCCATAGGCCGAGGCGGAAGAAACATCCACCAACTCGAGAGAATGACAGGCAAGAAGCAGGAGATAATAGAATACTCGGAAGACCCAGCGCAATTCATCAAGAACGCACTGAAGCCTGCGCTTGTGAAAGAAGTGCGCATAACCGAGAAACCCGACGGAAAATCCATCGCAGTCGTGGCAGTCAACCCGAAAGACAAAGGCGTCGCCATAGGCAAGAATGGTCGGAACGCTGAACGCTTGCGCTTTTTAGCGAAGAGATACTTTGATATACAGAACGTCAGCATAACGTAGAGCTAGATGGTGCGTTTGGCTATGAGAAAACAGACGGTTCTGGCCGCATATCTGGCGCTCGTCTTTTCGTCGCTCGTTGGCATAGCCCACGCGGCAGACGGATCATTTGCAGACCAGTTTCTCGGTAGCCCGTTGCTTGTTTTGGTTGCAGTTTTGATCATAGACTTGGTTGCGTTTGTCTTTCACAAAGTGAGAAAGTAGATTCGCTGAGGTTTAGGCTTCGGTTCTGAGCAGCAGATCTATGAGGGCTTTCTGATCTACTTCCGCTCGCGTTCTCCAATCTAAGTACAGCTGTTCACTTTCGTCTTGTGTCAGGTATCCGTAGCGTATGTAGCGGTCAATGTTGAGGCCCACTTTCCAGTCTGGAAGCTTTTCGCGGAGCAAGTCTTCCACTTCTTTCCGTGGTGCCTTGCCTTTGTTAGCTATGATGTGTGAAATTGCAACGGCGAGGCCCGCGAGGTCGTCTATGCGCCACCCAACCATTTTCGCTTCTTTAGGCGTCAGCTCGCCTCGAAGGGTTATTAGAAACCGCGCCTTGTCCAGCTGCTCCAAGCTGGGCTTCTCAACCTGCCTCTCGTTCTCAAAAACAGTCTGCACCTTCAAGTCCAGCTCTTTCAGATAATCATCCAGCACCTTCAGCACCTTAGGATAGTCTGAGCCTAAGGCCTTGCGGAGTTCCCAGCCTTTGACGCCTGGTTTTGCGTGACGTTTATAGAATAGCATATGTGTGGCTCTTTTCACCTTAGAAGCGTACGTCGCCTTGCGCTTGCTCATTTCAGTTCGCCTCTCTTCCATTTCTGCCAGTCTTCAACGGGTATGGGTATGGGTATGCTGACAAGCTGCTTGCTGGCGATCTTGGTTTCAGGTTTCTCGTTGGGTTTGATGAACATTTCCTCTTCGAGCGGGTGAATTTCAAGCGTGGCGTACCCGTAAGTGACTAGGAAGGCGGTCATGAACGCGCGGTCCACCGTCTCCTCGTAAGTGTCGGCGCCCACGAACCCCCAGTAGCTGACCTTTCCGTTTTGTCCTTTTTCGGCGACCCGAACCTTGAGCTGTTGCCAGAAGCCTGCGAGTTCCTCGCTGAACATCTGTTCGCGGAGAATGCGTTCTTTGACAAGTTCCTCACGACTGGTTTGACCTACCTGCACCTCGGCCGGAGGCTGTTCCTTCCATCTTTCGTCGAGTGGAAGCAGGTTGATCCAGTACTGGAGAGATTCCATGATGCTGTGAATGGAGATTTGCTCGAATTCGACTATGGGACGCCAAGCCTGCACGAACGTGGCCACAAGCCGGTGCTTGTCCATACGCATGATCTTCTCCTGCAACAGAAACGGATCCGTG
>CAYGYI010000221.1:0-2190 GCA_964354055.1 uncultured Candidatus Bathyarchaeia archaeon
ATTTGCATGAGGCCTCGGTTGCGGTGCTCTTTGAGCGTGGCGACGCATCCCATCTCTGCCACTTTAAGCGGGACACCGCCTATACTCCAGTCAGCAGGAATCAGGTTGAGCGAGGCAACTGTCCTGCCACGGTGTTTGATTATGAAGTGGTTTTTGAGCGTCATCTTGGGATGGTTGCGGATGAGCTTATTGACGAGAAGGTCTACGCCTGTGTTTTGTCCGAAGACTTGGCGCATGACTTCGAGATTCTGTGCGATGTCTTCTTCTGTTTCGATGTGTTGGAAAGTGAATTCTTCAGGCATGAAGGACAATCCTAGGTGGCTTGTTTGACGATTAGATGGGTGTGCTAGGAGGCTTTCCTGAGGCTTTCTCTGCCTCTTCTATCAGGCTTCCTAGTGAGTAGTCTCTTCATCTTGTCGCCAATCTCGTCGAAAAGCATAGGTAAATCCCACCCGTCTGCAGAGTAAGCGTAGACTTTGCCGTGCATGCTTATCGAAGCTTTGACCTCGTATCGGCGCTTGCCACTCGACACCTCTTTCGTCTTGATTGTCGCGCGTATTTCCTCGATGTTTGGGAAGGACTTGCGCAACATCTTTGCCTCTCTCATGAATTTTGAACGGGCAAGATGAGCCTCAAACGGGTCGTCTGGCAGACCCACAATGTATGCGGGCACATCTAGTTCTTCAGGCTCAGCCAAAAGCCCTATGAAGTCGCGGTAGGTGACGATGCCTTGAAGCTCGTCCCACAGTTTTATGATCGCGCATGTTTTGTTCTGGCCTATCACTTTGCGAAGCACTTCAGCAGCCTTCTCCTGTGGCGCACATATCAGAGCCTCCTCATCCATCAGTCCTGCCACATTCAGTTCCGAATAGCCTGCGCGGTCGCCGCCGAGCGTGCCTTTCCGAACTTTTTCTTTTGGAAACATCGAGTAGACTATGGCGCTTGAAAGGAGAACGCCATCGAGTCTGCCTGCATCCACGACAGGTAGATGGTCTATTCCATTTTTAGCCATCAGGCTGCGGGCCTTTGAGATTGATGCCTCTCTACTTATTGTCACGAGGTTTCTTTTCATTATCTTGTCAACTGCAACATTGCCGAAATCTTTTGCTATCATGAGCGCGCGGCACAGTGATTGTGCGGTTATGGCACCTTTGATGGCTCCGTCTTTGGCGACTGGGAGGGCTCTTAGCCTATATTCAGTCATGAGGCTAGCTGCCTTGGCCACGGTGTCGTCTGGCGAAACCTTCGACAGGTACAGAGTAAGCGAAGAAGCCTTCGTGTTCGAGATGTCTGACACGGTTAGAATGTCCCTCATCGTGATTACGCCGAGTTTGTCACCGTTTTCCACAAAAATCTCGTAGACCTCGTTCCTGTTTAGAAGACCTATTACCTCGGAGATGGAAGCTGTAGCGGACGCAATCAACGGTTTAGACATGAGAGGTTCTAATCGAGAGAATTTCAAGCTTTCCAAATCAGACACCACAACAGAGTGGATATTTCAGCAAGTCAGCATTTAAGCTCTGCTGAATGGATCGGCTGTGAAAGTATAAAAGTCACCCTCCTCAAACAGCAACAGACTGCAAAGGTGGAAAATATGAAGTGGGTAACCCGAGAATACGTGCATGTTGACCGAACAGCATGCCCGTGGCTGATAAAAAAATTCATTGATCCCAAGGCAGAGTTCATCTTCGTACCTGTAGAGAAGATCGAGGAAGTCGCCAAGAAAGAGAAGGCCATACCATACGATGCGCCCGGCGTTGAGCTAGGCCACCACGGCGACAAGTGCAGCTTCGATGCCATAGTCGAAAAATACGAGGTAAAAGATCCTGTCGTTCTCGAAGTGGCAAAGATCGTGCGTGCTGCAGACACAGATAATGCGGAGGCCGCGCCTGAAGCTGCAGGACTGGACGCCGTGATGACTGGAATATCCATCGTTGCCAAGGACGACCATGAAGCCATCGAGAATGCCAGACCGGTCTACGATGCCTTCTACACAAACTGCAAGTTGAAGCTGCTACGCGAGAAACACAAGGCTGAACTTGAAAAGATGAACAGGAAACAGCGCAGAGAATTCCTGAGAAAGAAGCTGATGGAGTAAGAGCCTACTTCCTCATTCTCTTTTTTGATTGGAGTTACCGTCTGCATGTTTTGGGTGACTAGGCGCAGACCTCATGTTGACAGATGCGCTTC
>CAYGYI010000222.1:0-2147 GCA_964354055.1 uncultured Candidatus Bathyarchaeia archaeon
AAGACAAAGGGTTGCTAAACTTGGCCAACAAACCTCTGATAATGCACGTTCTGGACGCAATAGATAAAACAGTTAAAGAGAAACTCGTGGTCACGAGTTCAGAAACTCAAGCCCAGAGCTACAGGAAGATCGTGAGCTCAGACGTGAAGGTCGTGGTTGACCGGGAAAAAGCTCAAGCTCCCCTAGTGGGTGCTTTAACAGGCTTCGAAGAAACACGCGGAACTTACTCGCTCCTCTTGCCAAGCGACACCCCACTAGTTTCAAAAGACATTCTCTCGCTTCTTCTTGAACTGTGCGAAAACAAGACTGCAGTCATACCACGTTGGCCAAACGGCTACATTGAACCCCTGCAAGCAGCCTACCATACGAAATCTGCCTTAGTGGCAAGCGAACAAGCGCTGAAGGAAGGAGAAAGGAACCTGCAATGTATGGTCAACAAACTGCGTGGAATACGGTACATATCCACACTAGTCCTGCAGCAACTTGACCCACAACTAAACACATTCTTTAACGTAAACACTTCAACAGACCTGAAGAAAGCAGGAACGCTCCTAAAAAACCAGACAAAGGCATGATCCTGAAACCTCTGCTGACTAGTGCGTTGCTTCTGCGTACCTTTCGGTTTCACTGAACAGCTTCTCTACGTCTGCCTTTGAATGAACCGTGCTCAACGCACCATTATGACCAGGCAAAAAGAAAACGCCATTTTCCATTAGTGCCAAGTTGTAGATTAGGAGACTCTTCTTGTCTGTTTTGGCAACGTCACGAGCGTTTCTCGGAGTTTCTTTGGCAAAATGAACGTTGAACAGCGAACTGGTGCCAGTGGCTTGGACATCGATGCCGTTTGCCATAAAAATCCCTCCCAATCTCTTCCTTATTTTGTCTCCCAAAGCATTCAATTCGTTGATCGCTCGACCATCTTCTAGCGCTCTCAGCGTAGCCAACCCTGCTATCATAGTAATAGGGTTTGCAGCAAAGGTCCCACCATGAAATGAGAATGCTGGCCGTTCGTACTTTTGAGGATCTATCTTTTCCATGATTTCTCTTCTTGCACAGAAGGCACCCACCGGAAAGCCTCCTCCCAAGATCTTCCCGAAAACTGTGATATCAGGTGCCACGCCATAGTACTGTTGTCCACCTCCAGGGGACATTCTAAACCCAGTTATCACTTCGTCGAAAATCAGCAAGACTCCATTCTGGTCACAGACTTCTCTCAGTTCTTTCAGGAATTCCTTTTCCGCAGGGATGCATCCTCCTCCGCCGAGAACAGGTTCAATTGTCACGGAGGCCACTTTTCCGCCTTTCAGTCTTGCCTTAACGCCTTCGATATCGTTGAAGGGTAGCACCATTGTGTCTTGAAGAGCGCCTTCCGTCAAGCCTGCGGATTCAGGAAGATCGTAAGGATACTTGACTGCCACATGAAGCGCATCATAGCCTCCATGCCACCCGCCTTCGAACTTGGCTATCTTGTCACATCTAGTGTATGCTCGTGCTAACCTAACCGCATACATGTTAGCCTCGGTTCCCGAATTGGTGAAACGCACCATCTCGGCGCTCGGAACCATCTTGACCACCTGCTCTGCCAGCGCCACCTCCAACTCGTGCGAAGTACCATAAATCGTACCATGTTCAAGTTGTTTGCCAACTGCGTCAACGACAACCTGCGGGCTGTGGCCCAAAATCAGCGCGGTATGCCCCAGCCAGAAGTCAACATATTCGTTTCCATCAGCATCATAGAGCTTGCTTCCCTTGGCTCTTGCCGTAAAAAATGGGTAAGGCTCAAAGTACCGTATTCCATAAGAAACTCCTGTAGGCAACACTTTTCTCGCACGTTCAAAGAGCGCCTTCGATCTGTGAGTTCTAGCGGTGTATCTCTTAGTCAAGTAAAACACCTTCATCGCGGATTGTCAACTTGGCCAGATTGCCTTATTATGGTTTCCATAGCTTCGTTCAAATTGTATACAAAAGCATCAACGAGTTGACCTCTGTTTCTGCCTTCCCTGTCTAGGAGAATGGCATTGATGCCCAACCGTGTTGGAAGCTTAACATCAAGCAGTAATTCATCGCCAACCATAACAGTCTCCTGAGGCTTGATATCTAGGATCTCCAAGACCTTTTGATACATTCTCGGGTTTGACTTGTCACAT
>CAYGYI010000223.1:0-2145 GCA_964354055.1 uncultured Candidatus Bathyarchaeia archaeon
TAGGCGTGTGTACGGTGTTTAGATTGATTTCGTGGAAACACTCATTTAGAAGATTGGGCGAAGAATTCGAGGTTGCGAAGAAGAAGAAGCAGGCTTTGAACAATTTAGTGAGCAGAGGCAGAATTTCACAGGCGACTTACGACGTTTTCAATTGCGAAATCGAAGATGCCATCGCAGAGATTGAAAGGCAGCAACAAGCACTGCAGGCGAAAATGAACGCAAGAACAGACGAAATCGAAACGCAGATCAAGACTCTGGAGATGCTGCTAGCGAACTTTGAGATCCAACATGTGACAGGCGAAGTTGACGACGAAGTGTACGAGCGTCAGATGGATTTACTTTCAGTGGGGCTTGACAGCGCAAGGCAGGAGCTTGACATGGTCAAGGACGCAGCAGGACAGCTTTCGATGGGCAGCGTGGCAATGCCATTAGAGCCAGAGAAACCTGAACCCGTTGAGACGCTGAAGGAGAACATCGAAGTGGTCGAAGTGCCTGTGGTGACCTTGAGGGACAAGATGCCTGAACCGTCAGTAGAGCCAATAGAAGCAAAGACAGACGAAGCACAGCCGGCCGAAGCAGCCAGCGAGATCACGGAAGAACAGAAAGAAGAAACGTAGACGCGAGCTTTTCCTTTCCTTTTTCTTTTTGAATATGGCCTACACAGTCTCAGTCTCATATTTCTTTTTTCCAACATGCTATTGGCACACGTTTTTTCCCGAAGGCTGGACATCCGCTAGATATGAGGTTTTTTATTCATGTGTCTACCCTATCTCTTGTTTTGGTTGCTTCTTTGAAGGAAAAGGCTGGTGAGTGCGTTAAGTCTTATATGACTTCGTTTGCGTGTGAGTATGTGGCAAAGGCAAAGTTGGTGGTTTGATTGGGGCTGTTTGATGGTTCGGATAGAACTAGTTTGATTAGGCCTTCGGCGATTCGGCGAATGCTTGAGGCTTCAGCGGGGATGAAGAACGTGATCCACATGGAGCAGGGCGAGCCGGATTTTGTGACGCCGAAGCACATACTGAAAGCCGCAGTAGAGGCAGTGGAGAAGGGCTGTACGCACTATACGGCGATTGATGGGACGTTGGAGTTGCGTGAGGCTATTGCTGAGAAGCTTGAGAAGGACAACGGCATTGCTGTTGATCCAAAGAGTGAGGTTACGGTGACTTCAGGCTCTCAGGAGGCCATGCTGATTGCTGCACTGGGGTTCCTGAACAAGGGCGACGAGGCCCTAATTCTTGACCCATACTATCCAGCATATCTGGAGGACACTCTGCTCGCAGAGGCCAAACCTGTCACCGTTCCACTTGACGAAGAGAAAGATTACGCAGTGGAAACCGAAGCATTGGAAAGCAGGATAACGAACAAGACTAGGATGATTTGGCTGTGCAACCCGTCCAACCCTACAGGCCATGTGTTCGTGAAGCAAAATCTCGAAGTCATAGCTGAAGTGGCCAAGAAGCACAACCTCATAGTTTTTTCGGACGAAATATACGAGAAAATTGTCTACGATGACGCTAGGCATGTCAGCATGGCTGCTCTCCCTGGCATGGAGGAGAGGACGATCACGGTGAACGGGTTCTCGAAAGCCTATGCGATGACAGGGTGGCGAATAGGCTACGTAGCAGCCGGAAAGAAGCTTTCGGCCACGCTGCGAAAGCTGCACTACTATGCAGTGCTGTGCCCGAACACGATATCGCAAAAAGCCGCTGTCGCCGCGCTCACAGGGCCACAGAAATGTGTAACGGAAATGGTAACGGAATACGATAAAAGAAGACAACTCACAATAGCCGAACTGAGCAAGATTGAAGATCTGCCTTTCACTAGACCGAAAGGAGCATTCTACGTGTTTCCAGATTTCTCTTGCTACGACAAGTCGGATGAAGCACTTGCGTTGCACCTGCTGAAGGAGGCTGGAGTAGTGACTGCGCCAGGCTCAGGCTTCGGCGAGGTCGGGAAGGGGCATTTGAGAATATCCTACTCCACCTCCTATGAACAAGTCAACGAAGGAGCAGAACGCATCAAAAAGTGCCTAGAACTCAAACACAGAATCCCGCCCTAAAAAGGAGATATCTCCCGTATTCCCGATTGACAGATATCTCCAATTAGAAACGTGGAGAAAGACGCTTATAAACCCAAATAGAAAAT
>CAYGYI010000224.1:0-2137 GCA_964354055.1 uncultured Candidatus Bathyarchaeia archaeon
GCGTGAACGTCATCTGTGGACCTAACGGTTCAGGCAAATCCTCACTCCTACTAGCCACCTCCGTGGCATTGGGCCAGACCTACACTGAGCGCTCGAGGAAGCTCAGCAACCTCATCCGCTGGGGCAAAGACCAAGCCCGCGTAACACTCATCCTCAACAACGCCAAACGAGGCAACAACCGCCCAGTCCCAAAATACAACAAGGACCAAATCTTTCTTACGCGCGCCATGCGAAAGGACGGCCAATACTGGTTCGAACTGGAAAACCACGCCGTCACCAAACAAGACGTGGACCGACTACTGGGCAAGCTCGGCGTCGATCCCAACAACATTCTCATCATTATGCATCAGAACATGGTGGAACAGTTCACCATACTCTCGGTTCAGGAGAAGCTCCGCATCGTCGAAGCCGCCGTAGGCCTTGAGGCTTACCGCGAAAACGTGCTGCAGGCACAGAAAAAGCTGACGCGCCTACTCAGCCAAGAAGACTCAATAGGCAAACTGCTCGAGCAGGCAGAGCAGACGCTCAACTACTGGCGCGAACAGTATGATAAATATCAGGAAAAGAAGCAGCTCCAAGTCAAACGCAGGTTTCTGGAACGCGAGCTCGCGTGGGCGGAGGTTGTACGCCGCGAAGGCATAGTACAAGAAAACGAGGCAAACCTCAAGAAAAGACACGACGTTCTAAGCGAAATCGAAGAGGAAGACGACGGCGCAAAGGGCGAGTTGGAGGCTCAGCAGATTGAACTGGGCAAGCTGAAGGGCGAGGTGAAGATGCTTTTTGAACAGCGCATAGACCTCGAACGCGAGAAAACCCGAAACGAATCCACCGTCCCCATCTACCAGCAACTCCTCAAAGAAACAAACAACCTCGAACTCGAAGCCCAGAAAGGCAACCCACAGACCCGCTTCAAACTCCTAAGAACCGAGAACCTCAAGGAACTGATACAGGACGCCAGCCAGCAAATCTCCAAAATAGACCCCGAAATAGCCGCCAACCAAAAACGCCTCAGCTTCCTAGAAGAGTCAAGCGAAAAAATCGGCGACCAAACCCTCCAAACCCGCATCAAACTCGCACTGCTCCAGTATCGGCGTGAAGAGGCCACAGTCGACGTGGAAAGACTTGAGAAGGAGCTGAAAACCGCAAAAGCACACGTTGATGAGGCCACGGTAAAGGCTGAGGAAAGCGGAACCCGCATCGCCGTGGTCAAGAGCATAGGCGAAATCTTCGACGAAATGCGAACCACTGAAGGCCACCTAGCGGCGCTAGCAGACGTTTCGGAAGATATAGAACGCATGTATGAATCCTACTCAAAACTTTACTTAGAGCTTAAGGAAAAGGCGAAGCTTGTGGCTGAAAACCGCGAGAAGGCGCTGGAAGAAGTCAAGATACGAATGCAGGCGTGGCGCGAAGTCATCACAAGCCTGCTCACGCGTGTGAATCTGGAGTATCAGGCCATTCTCATGGAGGCGCAGGCCTTGGGTGAAGTGAGGCTCGCCAACGAGCATGACATAGAAGCTGCAGGTCTCGAAATTCTCGTAGGCTTCAAAGGCGGCAAACCGGTTCCGCTTGACGCGTACACGCAGAGCGGGGGAGAACGCACCACTGCCACGATGAGTTTTCTCCTTGCACTGCAGAAGCATGTGCGCTCGCCCTTCCGTGCAGTTGACGAGTATGATATTCACATGGACCCGAAGAACCGCGAGGTCATCGCCAAAATGCTCATCTCCACCGTCAAAGACTCAAACGCGCAGTACATCGTGATCACGCCCAGCCAGATTACTTTCGCTAAAGACGAAGTCAACATCATCACCGTCCAAAACGTCGATGGCAAATCCATCATCAGGGAGGTCGTCTGATGCAGTCCAAACGCGAACGCGAAAAGCAGGGTCGAGAAAAGCTGGCCCGAATAATCAACACCTGCAAGGCGGTTGAGGAGCGTTCGCTCGATCCGTTCCTTGTGGATGTGGACGAAAGCATCAGGACCGCAAGAGAGTACCTGCCAGAATGGAAGGTTCCTGAAGACCTTTGTCTCGATGCGGAAACCATACACAGCATCGCCTCTGTGGTCAAGTTACAGAGTGAATGGGTCAAACACCGGTCAACGTCGCTTTACACGGATCCGTTTCTGTTGCAG
>CAYGYI010000225.1:0-2133 GCA_964354055.1 uncultured Candidatus Bathyarchaeia archaeon
TAACTAGCGCAGACAATAAACGCTATGAAAGAAGAGTGAAAGCGGAAGAACTGATCGAAAAGAACACAAATCCAGACATCAAAAAATATCTGCTTCTGCTGTACGCTAGTGCTGCAAACATTCTCAGCCCTTTGAGCTACACAGTGAAGGATGTTTACGATAGCACAAGAGGATACCAGCAAACAGCTCTAACCCAAAACTGTGAAAAATGACAAGTGCCCATCAGAAGCCGAAAAAGAGAGATTGTGCGGGGACTTGCCTTTTCATTTCTTTTCTGAGGAATCGTACCATTTCTAGGCTTCATGAGAGGCTGCCTCTGAATACCCAGAATTGCGAAGCGAGAATTTGATTGGCACATAGAAAAAACGGGGTTGTGTTGTAGCTTCGCTATGCTGGTGGTATTCCCCACGTGTCGGCGTATTTGCCGGTGATAGTGACGAGGTCGAGTACGCCTACGTGGCATAGGTCGTTGTCGTCAATTTCAGCACCTGGCAAGTACACTGGGTTGAATGCGATGTCTCCTCTTGTGCTATAGGCGCCCGTGCATAGGACTACGTCCAAGATGTCGATCCTGTAGAAGCCGCTGCGCGGCTTGGTGCCAGCCTTGAAGTAGTATCTGAAGTCAATCTCGCCCTTTGGAACCATCTCCAGGAAGTAGTATGGGTTCCTGTTGAGGGCAGCGCTTGTGCTGCTTATGGTCACCGGATAGAAGCAGCCATATGAGTACATGGTGTCGGTCCAGTCGTAGCCCAAGTTGCCACCCAAGTAGGTGCCGCCTGCACCGTTTGGCTTAGCATAGTAGTAATTGATGACGATTGCATCGCCTGCTGCAAATGCTCTCATGGGCACGAAGACGTTGTGTGTGAATGTGTAGTAGCCTGCGCGGATGTAGAAGTCGACGCCCTCAGTCATTGGAGCGCCGTTGACGGTGGCGTCCTTGACAAGGACGACTCTGTCTGAGGTGAAGCCGTATTCAAAGTAGCCTGGTGGGCTTTCAACTAAGTCAGCGCCTGTGAACGTTGCACTGCCTTCATTGCACAAGAGGGGTCTCAATATGTTGGTTGGACCCATCATTGGGTAGATAGGCGCGTACACGAACCACATGCTGGCGTAGTCGAAGTAAACTTTGACTGCAAAGTCGCCGAGTTTCTCTACGTGGTTGATGTCCATGAAGCTGCTCCACTGCCAGTCGTCATCGTAAGCATAGTTGTACCAGCATGAGAAAATGTAGTCTGTAGCGTTGAAACGACCAACGTAGTTGCCTGTTTGAGGTGCAGCACATCCTTGGCCCTTGTTGAGCCAGTATGTGACTGTCGTCTTTACGAAGCCGTCGCGTGGATCAATCCACGTGCCGACTTCCCAGTCTTGTGCACCCCATGGAATGTCAAAAGCCAAATCGTACGGCCACATAGTGATCAGGTCTGAGTAGACACGGTCCAGCAGAGCGTATTCGAAGTACCATTGGCTGTACATAACGTTGAGGTTGTTCCAGCCGCTCACGCACGCGAACCGCAACGGGTTAGTCGTCTTGACACGCCACGCGTTCAAGAACGTCCAGTCGTTGACGGTGCCGTAGCCCCTCATGTTGACCACTCCAGCAAGCTCCTTGCGCCAAGCAACATAACTTGTGTAACTCCATAACGGGATGTTCACGACGTTCGTCACATGGTAGTTGGTACACGCCTGAGAAGCAGCTTGAGCGGCAGCAACGTTTGGAGCATACCAAAGATCCTCTAATAGTGCGTCGTAAGCCGGGAATGGACCAGCGCCAGTGACATAGTTTGAGCCGTACGGGTAGCTGAACATGCTGTGGAATAGGCTGAACTGGTAGGTTGGGAATCTGCCGAAACTCCAACCACCCGTATAAACGTGGTAGTTAAACGCACCCATAACGATTGGCCTCAATACTGCCCTAGATGCCTCCCACGTCACATCCGTAGTGTCAAAGTCTCCGCCCACCATACCCTCCACTGCCCACTCTGGCGAAGTTGCCAACGCGCTGTCTCCAGCAACCGCTGGGCTACCTTCAAGCTGGGCGACCAGATATCTGCCAACCGCAAGTCTGTTCGGGTCGTCGCTGCGTATGCATATTTTGAGCGGCATCAACGAAGTGCTAATTCCAGCAGCATCACC
>CAYGYI010000226.1:0-2115 GCA_964354055.1 uncultured Candidatus Bathyarchaeia archaeon
TGCCTCTGGCTGCCGGCGTGCCGTAACTCAGCAGCAGTAGGAACACGGTGGCTGCTATCTGATTGCCTATTGCCTGGTAGATGTTTGCCACCGAACCTCGTACCCACTCTTTCACGTAGCCCCACTGAACCTTCTGCTTGAACTCGCCTGAAAGGATTCTGAGATAATAGACCGTCTGCACTACGACTGCGGCCACGATGCTTATCATGGCTCCCAACAACGGCTGTTGAAGCGTAACGATCAGTACATACGCCAACGGCACCTTAGTCAATTCCTCTACGAGAAGACCATACCCCACTGCCTGAGGCCTCATCGCACGCAAACTCCCCTCCAGCGCGGTGATAACATGGATGTTGACGATCTGTACCGCAGCCACCAAGTATATGACGAGATACGCGCTGGTTCCCCACGCCGCCGTAATCAAGAAGGCCAACGGAAGATAGCAGGCCGACGAGACAACAGCTATCACAAGGTTCGCCACTAACCCAGTTTTGGTCGCTCCTTCTTTACCATGAGCCACGAAACGCGTCGTCCAGAATGGGATCGAGGTGGCTAATATCGCGAAGTAAGTGATCAAATCAAATATGTTGGCCCAAACACCATAATCAGAGGATGTCGTGTTCCTCGTTATCAATAACGTGAACCCCATGCCAGTGGCCACGCTGATCAACTTTGCCCCAAATATGATAAAACCAGAATAGTGAATTCTAACGTCGTTTTCCGTCACGTTTTCCACGTTGCAGCCTGTTTAAACCAAATATAGAGCTTTTATGTTTGAACGGTTTTTATATAGCTGCTGGCTTGAGAGGAAAAACCTTTGAAGGTCATAATGATCAACGACTGCGCATTCGTCGGCGAGACGCTGATCAAATACTTCCCATCCGAGGTTGAGGCTGTGCATCTGAGACGCTCCAGAGGACCATGGGACAAAACCTTCGGAGTTGCTTGGAAGATACTGCGCGCAAAGGGCGACATATACCACGTGAATTATCTACTGCAAGACTGCTACGTTGCTTCGAGGTTGGGTAAGCGACCGCTCGTAGGCCACGCGCATGGAAGCGATCTAAGATTAGGTCTAAAACACTGGGCATGGGCTAGAATCGTGAGACACAACCTCAAACACTGCCGCAAAGTTTTGGTAAGCACTCCAGATCTCATCGGCTTCGCGAAACAATACAGAGCAGATGCAGAATACCTGCCAAACCCAATCGATACGAGTCTTTTCTATCCAAAAGCTGTCGAGCAGCATGACGGAAAGCTTGGGGTGCTCGTGGCCAGCGCCTGCGACTGGAAAATTAAAGGCACAGATATGGCAATTCGAGCGCTCAGCGAGCTGAAAGAAAGCATCGAGGTTTCCATCATTTGCTATGGAAGAGACATCGAGAAGACTCTGGCATTGGCTGAATCGTTGGGTTTGCGTCTCAATTTACTACCGAAGGTTTCTCACCAAGGTCTCCGTGAATACTATTGGAAAGCTGATGTTGTACTTGATCAATTCACCTATGGCGTGTTGGGCATGGCTGCCTTGGAGGCTATAAGTTGCGGAAGACCAGTCATCACATATGCTTCGTCCGAATACAAAGAACTAGCAGACTTTCCACTAAAGGATGCCAACACAACAGAAAAGATCGCGGAAGCCCTAAAGACTTCGGAAGAAATCCGAGAAAAAGAATACAACTATCTGATGAAGTATCACTCGCCAGAAAAAGTGGCGAAGAACGTTGCGCGCATCTATGCAGAATTGCTTGGTGTCTAGGCAAAATTCCTCCCTATTCGTGCCGATAGATTAATCTTCTTCAGTCTGAAGGATGTTTGATCTGCTCAGAGCTTCAGTTTGGCCCTGAGATCTTCTGCTCTGCATTTCCATGAATGCCGCTTCAGTATTGCCTCACGTCCCCTGTTGCCCATTTCTGTGGCGACGCGGGGGTTCTGTAGAAGATATTCCATGGCTTCAGAGAGTGACTGAGGATTATCATGGGCAACAACACCGCATTTCTCATTTTCGACAAATCTCTTAATCTCAGTGCAATCAGTGACAACTACTGGCCTAGCAGAAGCCATGGCGTCAAACAGTTTCACAGGAAGCGCTGCATCCATGTAAGGATTCCGTTTGTG
>CAYGYI010000227.1:0-2094 GCA_964354055.1 uncultured Candidatus Bathyarchaeia archaeon
CAAATAGAAGAGCTTCGCGCTATCTTGAGAGAATATGAGAGACTGGCCGAAAAAGATGTGATCTCAGTCTCGAAAATGGTAAGACGTGAGGGAATACATACGATAGTTGTAAACACCAACCCACATGTTTACGGGCGAGACACGTATGGCTTCTTCATAACTGAACGCATAGCTTACCAGACTGGCGGAAGCCACCATGCAATAGGCGTGATGACAACTAAAGAAGACCTCGTGGAGAACATGATCGGGCACATAAGAGTAGACCAGCGAGCTATAGCCTCTGAAAAACCGCTATCTTAGCATTCGCCAAGCCGTTGGGCAGACGGCGATGCATGAGGAAAATTTTGGCGCTCTACAAATGGTCAATAGACTGTATCGGGTTTCTCGTGCTGTTGACCGAAAGGTCTTGGCGAGGCTTAACTTGTGACGGAGGGCTGGTTGAATGCTAAACAGGAGGTTTAGTAAGTCTCTTTGTCTCGTCGTTCAAGCGCATCCACTTCTCGAATCCTTTAGAGGGCGGATTCTCGGCAAAAAGCTGCTTCCTTACAGCTTCCAAACACTCCTCACCTACTCCCAAAAACTCGGCCGCACTCATCAATTTACAGCCGCTCTCAGCTGCCTTTCTGAATACGGGTTCTGCTTTTTCTCGCCACCGTTCGTCTCTCAAAAGATGATGTTCCAACACTGTCAAAGGCACGTGCTGCACAAGCATTGCCAGATGTTCTAGCCCAGTTTGCACGTCCTTTTCGCTGACCTTGAACCCTGCCAGATAGGTCGGAGGTCCACCTATAATCAGAAGCTGAGGCTTTTCATTTCTTATGAGCTCGAACGTTTCACGGGAAATCGGGCCCTGAACGTCAGGCGCGAACATAAGCTTCTCGTCCTGACACTCGACGACAGTCATCAACACCCATCCCAAAAAAGAGTCATTTGATCCGTGAAAAACTGGCTTTGAAAATCGGATTCGCGTCTCTCCGAAAACGAAGGACTTCCCGTCTGCGGTTTCAAGTTTCTTGGCATGCTTGCCTGTTGTTTGCTGAAACATCCAAGCTCGTTGTCTTTGGCTGTAGTTTATGGTCTCCCTGGGATTTTTCATGAGCACGAGTTTTCCTTCGTATATCTGTCTTGCAGTTTCGTCAGCGTTTGTCCAATTGCAGAGCCAATCCTCATAAGCTGGTGTATGATGGTCAAAATGGTAATGGCTCAACGTAATCGCGTCAGCCGTTTTGGCCGCCTCAGCTATTCTTGAGCGGCATCTCTGTATCGCAGCAAATTCCTTCGGATGGGGCGGCAGCCCTAAACGCCTCGGACACAACGAGACGCCTGCGTCAAGCAGTATTCTTACGTCAGGGGTTTCGACGTATGTGCACATCGATCTGACGCCAAGACTTTCGGCAGCCAACGGAACGACATGAATGAGCTTGAGCATGGTTCTCGACAGGCAGGTATGAGATTGCTATACATTTTTATTTAAGTCTAAACGTTTCCCTTCCATGGTGGGCGATGACGACTCTGGCCCCGCTGAACAAAAAATGATTGGGATCTTGAGTGCGTGAGCCCTCCTTCGCATTTATGCCACGGCGAGTTTCGCGCAACACTTTTACCGTTGTTCCTGCTCAATATATGAAATGGAAGAGCAGGATGAACACAAAAAGCTGTCTTTTCATATTCTTTTCATTATTATTGGAAGCATCTCTTCTCAGCAGTATAGCCGCTCACGCGCAAAGTCTTCCATTGGCCCCCGTGTCGGAACTCACGATGCAATGGAACAAATACCACAACTATTCAGAACTCGTCGACTACTTGATGGAGTTGAACAGCACCAACCCGGGTATCGTGGACGTTTTCTCGATCGGCAAAAGCTGGCAGAACCGGGAAATATACTGCCTCAGGCTTACTAACGAGAGTATCAAGCGACCTAAACCTGCAATTCTTTTCGCAGGCCGTCACCATGCGCGAGAACCGATAAGCACTGAACTGGCGCTTTACTTCATCGATTACATGGTGGCCCACTATGGGCAGAACGAGACCGTGGCCCACATGCTCAACAGCAGCGAGATCTATGTGGTGCCTGCTCTCAACGTGGACGGCATG
>CAYGYI010000228.1:0-2083 GCA_964354055.1 uncultured Candidatus Bathyarchaeia archaeon
CGTACTATTGCCTTTCATGGCGCTGATTTGGTCAAGCGTCACGTCATCCATCACGGTTCCAGGTGCGCCATGCATAAACTCAGGGTGGGGGTCGCCGACTAAGGGTAGGAAGAAGTTTTCTTCTATGGTTTCAGCGTTTTCTTCCTGTTCGCTTGTTACGTAGCGGTCTACGGATTCGAGCATTTTTGTGGCTGATGCTTCAGTAGCGTTCTTCAAGAGCAGAATTAGCGGTGCATGAAGGGCTTCGGCTATTTGGAAGTAGATTTGGTCAACGTAAGGCAGAAACTTCACCTGCGGGTTAGGCTCAATGAATGTGTGGCGGACTTCGCCTTCTAACACGTTGCCGATATAGATGTCCTCGTCCACATCTCGACCTGTTATTGCATCTTTGATTGCTGAGATGTCTCCGCTTGCTTCGTGAATGCCTAATGGCGAGCTAAAACGGTGAATAATCTTTGGGATGTCCTCGTTCATCTGTTTACGAGCGTCTATTAAGTCGGCTATGCTGTCTACGAGGCTGTGCCCGTACGGGTGACTTGTGTCTTCGCCGTGAACGAAAAGCACAATGGATGGATCTCCTGCTTTCCACTCTGCAACTTGGCTGTTGTTGACTTCCTGCGTGTACCGTAACAGTTTGCCTTTTTTGTCGCGCCAAATGTAGAAGCTTTCTGGCGGTAGCACTTTTAACGTGCCATCGCTTAGTTTCTCGATTGGGCAGAAGCCCTTTTCAATTTTGGTTTTCTCAATTTCCTTATACTTCGTTAGGAACTTGCTTGTCTGAAGCCAATCATCTATAACCGCAAGGTTCGGGTGGTCAGGCTGTATCTTGTTGCCTTTCACATCTAACTCGGGCATTTGCGTGTAGAAGCCACTACCAGCCACTAAACCCGTCAGCAAATCAATGCCTATTCGCGTTTCAGGATCGTTGCATAACGCGTCGTACCTATGCATATTAGTTGGGTGCGGAAGCTTATCAGTCCACTGCGAGCCTGATGCGACTTGTCCTTTGTTAGCTTCGCGTCTGGGGAATAGACCTTGTGCGTGGAAGGCTTGCGTAACGCGTTTGATTGCCTCTTGTGGTTTACGTTTGAAGAAACTCATAATTTAAACGTCTCCTAAGTGAATATGCTAGGCCCGCTGAACGCTTGCACTTTCCCCGTGCGCAGTTGCCAAGCCGCCAATGCTAAAGCGATTACTGCGTCGTCATGGTAGCCTTCGGGCGCTTGGTACGTGGTGACGCCTGCTTGGCTGATTTTGTATCCGAATAAGCCGAGTTCGCTGATTAGCACGGGCACGTTGGGAGGAAAGGTGATTTTGCCCTGTTCAATCTGGATGCTCAAGTTTTCCACAAGGTCTTTTTTAGATGCGTTTGTGAACTTGTAGCCTTCCACAGCGACGCTCATACGTCTTAGTTGGTCGTATATTGGGTCGCCCACACCTGTAGAGTCGATGAGTAATCGGGCGTTATTGTATAGTTTGCATAGTTCGGAGATACGCTTAGATTGGAAGACCCAGTCAAGTTGAGAGAACCTGTCGAAGTGGCATAGGTGTCCGTTGTTATCGAGTATGCATAGAACGGTGAAGTCTTCGTGTTTGGCGAGGTCACACCCAACAACGTATCTACAACCGTCTTTAGGCGGCTCCAAATCTCCCTTAATGCAGTCTTTAACTCCACGAAATACACTTCCTATATCGTCGAGGAATTCGCCCATGATTTCTTGGCGGAACGCGAGTTCGGGCATGTCGCGTTTGAACTCGTCTATTTCTTTCTGGTCAAGGTACGGGTTTGTGTACGTGCTGAAACTCCATGAAGCGTAGTCGGGTTGGAGTTTGTCTTTTCCGCGAGTGAACATTTGGAAGTACCAGTTTTTGCCGCGTGGCGTGCCCGTGAAGATTGCTCTGCCCTTAGTGTCCATAAGTGTCGGGCGTAGTTCAAGTGTCCAACGGTCTTCGTTGATTTGTCCGCCTTCATCCATCCAGAGCACGTTTACGGCTTCGCCTCTCATGCTATCTGTGGCATCGGCAGATTTGAATTGGATTTCCCTGTTGCCTATGAGCGTGATTGTGTGTTCGGCTCGGTTTA
>CAYGYI010000229.1:0-2078 GCA_964354055.1 uncultured Candidatus Bathyarchaeia archaeon
ATCTGGAGATAAGACAACCCGTTTTACTCCCTGTAGATAAGGTGAAATTGATTTGAGCAGGGGAGTGATCTTACGGTGCCAAGTCTCCCTACGTTCACTTGCTGAGCAATATTGGTGAATATCGCACTCGATTTGTCCTAACGTGTTTAATTGCTCGTCGCTGCTGAATGAAGCTTCTAAAACTTCCGGGAACTCGCACCCTGCCCGCAAGACGAAGAAAATAACTTTACCAGGTATGCGAGTAAAAAGAGAGACAAACGCTGTTTCCGGGCCAGCTTCGTCAGCCAGAGCACGAAGATCCTCCCAAGAGCATCGGTACCCTCTTCGCATCGCAACGAAATCGCTGGCCTCTGAACCGTAAGCATCGATTTTTTCCCACAATTGCTTCAGATCTTCAGCCAGTTTCTGCCTATGCGTAGCTTGCTGGACACGATCTAAATTATAAAGCCCTGCTTGGCTTATGTTATAAAGTCCCACTTCTGTCTCTTTATTTTCGCCCTTCTTTGGGGAGGCAAAGGCTTTAGCGTCTATCATTCCCAACTCATTCACCAACGTGGCCTCTTGCAGGATGATTTCCGCGGGGATTGAAGGGGGCGCGGGTAGGTTTCCCCTGCCCAGAAGCTCGGTCAGAATGCAGGACTTTGCACCTTCGGTGTTCAGAAGTGCCTCTCGGCCCCAGTGACTGCATTTCTCATAAAGTGCTCGCAGTTCAAGGGCGGCGGCTTTATTGAATGAGGTCGCCGAACCGCGGCGGATGAAAAGCCCTTGATTATATGCAAGCAGGTCAAGGGCGATGACTACCATACTAGCGTCCACTGTACTGCCCATCTGTCGCTCTCCAAGTTTATAATCAAGAAGTGCACTGGAGACAGAATATTCAGAAGCTATCCTAGCATTATCAAACTCGTAATAGGCCTTCTCCAGATCAGTTGAATCTTTGTTACGGTTGCCACGTAAGAAGAGGCAGTTTCCCAAAATATTATAGGTATTCTGCAAATCTGGAGCGTTTTCAGGCGTTCTGCTCACAGATTTTCTTAATAAACCAATAGCCTCATCGATGTCAGCCGAAACGCCAAAACGATAGTAACGTTCAAGCAGCAACGAACCAAGCCCTCTAAGCATCAATCTGATGCGAGGGGCATCAGTTGGCGCGATCTTCAATGCTTTCTTTGCATTTTCAATTGCTTCACCTAGGTCCGCAGGATCCCCTTCGCTGGTGTAACGCATGCCTAGAAACCTGCTGAGATCGTCAAATACTATATAAGACTCTTCAGCCGGTGTGTACGCAATGACTTGATAGCCTAAGTCAATAGCCTTATTGATGTCAGTGCTATCCTCAGTAAGAGAATATCGATCAGCGAGAGCTACGCCGAAATTAACAACTCTACGCCAATAATATGGTGCTTGAACATTGGTTTTTCTCAAAGCGTCGCGGTGCAATTCGATTGACTTATCAAGATCGGTGGGATTGTGCAACCGGCGATAACGGCGCCGGAGGCATATACCTAAATCATTCAACCACTCAGGCAGATACGGAAAATTACCCAGTGTGAGCTCTACTCCTTGTTGCAGCTCGCTAATACTAGTTTCCAGATCAGAGATCTGACCGCCGTGCTCGTAACGTGCCAGCAGTGACTGGCCAAGTCTACTGTGGAGGCCTGATAACAACCAAATAGGGAACGTATCGCCGAGTTTCCAAGGCTCTGGTGCAAGACGCAGCCCACGGTAAAACACGCGGATACTTTCTTCTATATATTTTGGGTCGCCAGTGCGTCGAAACCGCTCTCGGAGACATTCCCCGAGCTGGTGAAGACGCCATGGCAGTTCCACATCGTTTTCGGGCGTCACTTTCACGGCTTCTTCTTCTGCCTCGGCAGCCTTCTCAATATATGTAATATCGCTCTTGTAACTGTAAATCTGCATGAGAAACTCGCTAAGGGCGTGTAGCTCTTTTGGTCTTTCAAAAGAATCCTTCGGGATCTGCAAAACTGAATTGCAGCGCGCTTTGATTTCTGCATCGAAGTCATCAAGATCGCTTGGACGCCCACGAACAGCAAGATAACTGCAGAGATTCAAGA
>CAYGYI010000230.1:0-2068 GCA_964354055.1 uncultured Candidatus Bathyarchaeia archaeon
CCTCGAAGAGCTTGGCGGGGAAATCAAAAAGGGAATGTCCTCGGTTATTGACGGCTTTAAGGAGGCACTCGCCGCTGGTCCGAAGGTAGAAGCCGACATCAAGAAACGGGAAGAAGACAGGGCTGAGGCTGAAAAGGAGATGAAGAAAGTTACCCCCGAAGAACTAAAGGGCAAAAGGGGAAGGGTAAAGGAGGAGTTCGAGGGTGTCTTTGACGTGGAGGGTGGTGTCGTAAAGGGCGTGAAAAATGCCGAACTTGCCCAAAAGAATCTGGACAAGTTGAACAGCAAGATGTCTGGGCTAAAGGACAAACTTAAGGAACTCAAGGATATAGCGAAGAAAGGAGAGGCCATAAAACTTGCTCAGAACGTGGTGAAGCTATCAGACAGGATAGAGAAGGCGCAGGATGGGTTGAGATTAGCGGAGGCAGCGGCGAAGGCAGCGGAGGGTATGGCTGACAAATCGAACGCCGCACAAGAAGAGGTTGCTGCGAAAACCAAGGCTTTACAGGGACTTCTCGCTGAACAGGGGAATACGCAGGAAGAGTTGGCTTCTCACTACGAAAGACTTGGCTTGACTACGAAAAAAAATAAAGACGCTCTCGTAGCGGCACTGGCAAGTGGAGACGTAAGGGCTATAGCTAAGGCTGCGGGGGATAGTACCACTGCCACCAAAGAGACAGTGAAGGCGTATGCGCAGCAATTCGTACAGCAGAAGGAGTCCAATAAGGCATTGGAGGAAATAGCGGTGGTTGAGGAAGAGATGGCACAAAATCAAGCGAGCATCTCTACCCTTCAAACAGTTGTTAAGGCTTCAACTGATCTGAGCAACCAGAATCTAAGAGATCAAAACATGGTGTTGAAGGGCCAACTACAGACACAAGAAGAATTCGGAAGAATGCTGGATGATATTGTGGATGTGGAGGATGCCGCAACATTCGCAACGAAAAAGAGGCTTGAATCGCTGAAGGCTTCTGCTGAAACAGATGCGCTTATCGGGCGTGGTCTTGAGAATCAGGTAGAAACTGCCAAAGAAGAGATAGCTTTACAAAAAAACGTCATGGACCTGACGAAGGTGCGGGTTGACAATGTCAATGCAGGCATCGCCAACTTGACGGCTTATCTGGCTAAACCGGGTTTGACCGAGGATGATATCAAAAAAACTCAGAAACTTCTCGGTAAAGCGCAGATGACGAATGTCGAATTAGGGAGGCAAAGCGATCAAGCGGCAAGAGGTCTCTCAATCGCAATCAGCAAAGTTAACCTCTTGGATTTAAGCAAGGATATCGAAGCGCAAGCCGCTGAGTTCAAGATTGACTTGTCAGAGTCGCAACTTGAGATGGTGAAATTTGCGGACAATGCGGGCGAAATGGAGGCTTCTGCCGTGGCAGTGGCAAGGGCGGGTTATCGGGAAAGGCTGAAAAGACAAAAAGATGCTGACGATGAGGAAATTGCCCTTGAAGAGGTGAAGGCGGCAGGACGGATTGCGCTAAAAAAGAGGGAACTCTCGGGACTCGTAGATACGGGAAAACTTACCGAACGAGAAGGTGAGATGCAGCTTCAGAATTTCAAGACCGAAACGGATCGAACACTGGAGGTCAAAAAACAATCATTGTTCACAAAAAGAGAGTTGGAATACAAGAAAAGCATGACAGACCTCGCTAGTAAGGCTCTGGCTCGCAAACGCAGCGAACTCGACATCAGCGATCAGGTTTTGGCGGCACAGATGGAATATGCGCAAGCATCGGGTGCTTCTGCGTCAGTCGTGCTGGGCATCCAAAAGCAAGAAGTCGATAACGCCAGAAAACAGTGGGAATACGCTGTTGCAAACCTTGAGATGGCGAAACAGGACGCAAAATTGTCCAAAGATACTACAGCGATGATGGAACTTGGAGCAGCCGTTACAACCGCTGAGACGAAGATGAAGTTGAAGTCCATCGGTGTTCAGAGAGACATGATGGAAAAGATGATTGGCTCTGCTCTTGGCGAAATAAGAACATCTGTTGGAGCACGCAGGCAGAGAGGCACCGATGTGGGGTTGATGGGTATGGAGGCAACACGGGCGAAGGGT
>CAYGYI010000231.1:0-1988 GCA_964354055.1 uncultured Candidatus Bathyarchaeia archaeon
CTGAGGCGTGAAATGACCCTTTCAGACCTTCTGTGGCGGCCAAGAAGGGCTTTTCCACTATCTCCTCTACAGATTCAGGATACAGCTTGCCAGTCCAGTTGCATTCCTTGCAGCCTCGTCCTCGACACTTGGAACAGAACCACTTGGACTGAGGTATGTCCCTCACAAGCTTGGTGTAGCGGCCTGCCACGAAAAGCGGATTCACCTGAAGCCAAACTCCCTCCTTGAAGGGGTTGATGAGTACGACGATCTCAGGCTTCCTAAATTCCACCTCCTTGTCGTTGCGTTTGGCTATTGCCTTGCCTGTGAGTCGGCCGAACTCGTTGCGCATGTTTTCTCCATGCGTCACATCGAACTTGGCTCTAAACTCATCTTCACGTTCTGCCACGGCTATAGGCAGTTCGACACCTACAAGAAAGCTACTGTATTCGTAGTCTTTTAGAAGTCCAAGTGCCTTGTCAGCTAGATCCCCGACGGTGGCGAATTTGTCTTCGCACAGAAAACATTTTGCTGGAAGATCTTTGGCGGGAATGCGTTTTTTTGCTTTCTTCAGTGTTTCTTTTGCTGTGTCTGAAAACCCGTTAGATGCGAGGGTCTTGAGGATTTTTGTGCCTTCATTGTTTCCAGAAAGCGTGAGTGTCTGAGCATTAAACGTCAGCACGGTTTTTATTGATTTGCCTCTTTCGTCGTTTTCCATTCCGTGGCCGAGCAGAGCGAATTGCCTTCCTAGGCAGTGGTCACATAATGGGTGTTTCTCAAGCATTTGTAGGGCTTTTTCGAGAACGTCCATTGCTCGATCCTTCTGGGGCAGGTCAGACATACTTAACCCATGTCTAAGGGCATGCCTTTCCCGAAAAAGGGAAGCTTCTTCTTGCGTCTGAATGTTTTCAGCATGCGGCGCATCATGACATATTGCTTGAGGAGTTCTTTGACTTCTTTTTCGCTGGTGCCTGAGCCTCTGGCTACGCGTTTCATTCTTGAAGCGTTGAAGATTTTTGGGTTCTCCTTTTCTTCCGGCGTCATGGATTGAATCATGACTCGCCATTTTTCAAGGCGGCCTTCGGCGGTGTTCAGCATTTCGTCAGGTATCTTGTAGGACACGCCTGGAATCATCTTCATGAGTTTTCTGAACGTGCCCATGCCCTTCATGGCTTCGAACTGGTCGTACATGTCTGTTAGCGTGAATTTGCCGCTGAGGATTGCCTTGGCTTTTTTTTCGGGAACCTTGACTTCGGCCTCGTGCACTTTCTCGACGAGTGTTTCTAAGTCGCCCATGCCTAGGAGTCTGCCGACGAATCTTGAGGGGACGAATGCTTCCACGTCTTCGATTTTTTCGCCTGTGCCTATGAATTTGATTGGGGCTCCTGTGGCGGCTACTGCGGAGAGTGCTCCTCCGCCTCTTGCTGAGCCGTCTAGTTTTGTGACGAGTATAGAGCCGATTGGCGTAGCTTCGTGGAAGGCTTTAGCCTGAACTGTGGCCTGTTGACCGATGGTACCGTCGATAACTAGCATGACTTCGTTAGGTTTGATGTTCTTTTCGAGCATCATCATTTCTTTGATGAGTTCATGTTCTTCTTTGTGGCGGCCTGAGGTGTCGACGATTACTATGTCTTTGTCGGTGTACTGTTTCAGGCCTTCGGAGGCTATTTTGACAGGGTCTTTGCCTTTCGGGTCGCCGTAGATCGGCACGTTCATCCTATTGGCAAGCTGTTGCAACTGGGCGAATGCGCCGGGTCTGAAGGTGTCCACGCAAACCAGCGCAGGTTTTAAGCCGCGTTTCTGGAAGTATCGTGATAGTTTGGCTGCTGCGGTGGTTTTGCCGGAGCCTTGGATGCCTACGAGCATTATGACTGTTCTTTTGCCTGGCTCAACTTTGAGAGTGACGGCTTTGTCGCCGAGGAAGCGGGTCATTTCTTCGTAGACGACTTTTATGACGTGTTCGCGTCTTGAGACGCCTTGGGGTACGTTTTCTTTGAGGGCTCTTTCTT
>CAYGYI010000232.1:0-1971 GCA_964354055.1 uncultured Candidatus Bathyarchaeia archaeon
AGCCGAGAGCCGCTACGCATTGTACTGCAGCTTCGACCCTGATGCCGAGAAACCCCACCCATAACCCAACATCAGAACTACGTCGCCATCTGACAGCTTGATTGTTGAGACTATTTTGTCAAGAATGAACGGTAAGCTTGCACCCGCCAAATTGCCGCAGTCTCTCAGCACCTCATGCGACTCTCTGAGCTTCTCGTGGTCAATGCCGTTGCGTTCAGCCAGCGCGTTCAGTATCTTCTCGCTACCTGTGTGGACGGCCCACTTCTTTGCTGCCTTCATGATTTTTTCAGCGTTATTACCGAGGAGTCTTTCGAGTGCGAGTGCGGTGTATTTGGCGCCGAGATTCGGGATCTCCTTGCCAAGGTGCGAGTAAAAGCCGAACTTGAAAGGTTCGTTAAGGGCTGAGAGCCTCGAGTAGCCTGCCATGTAGTCTCTTTCACCCACATTAGTAACTTCAGCAACATCGCCGAACGTGAGACCATTGTTACTGTTCGTGGCTACTGCGGCGGCCACCCCATCGCCGAAGAGGAAGAACTGCATAGTGGCCACCCACTTTCTCAGCTCATGCTCTCTCTTCGTCTCGTCAGTTATTGCTCCTATTCTGCTTATTTCCATGACGTCTTTCAGGCCACGTACTTGATTCTGGAACCAGTAGGAACTCACACCGGAAATGGCGATCAGCACAGTATCGTCCGAGTTTGCGGCAAGATGGTTTTTGGCCAGCTCCAAAGCCTTCGAAAAAGCAGTGCTAGCTATCCCTTGTACATTGACCAGCTTCGTATAAGGGTCAAGGCCCAGCGCTGGCACAAGAAGCTGACTGAGTCCCGGGCTTAGGAACGGGTTGATGTCGTATGCTGAGATGAGGCAACCGACCTTCGTCGTTGCAAGGCCAGCTTTCCTCAAAGCCGTGCCGCAGGCTTCTCGACAGAGGTCAGTCAGGCTTTTCTCGCTCAGCAAACCCTCTGCCTCCGGGCGGTCTATGAGATAGCGCTTCAAAACTCCCAAGTTAAGTACGTTTTGTCTCACGCCATCGGGCAGGCTGCATGGAAACGTGTTCATCAGTTTCTCAGTTGAAAACTCGTTTTCAGGCAGGGCAGTTGTCAGCTGTAGAATTTGCATGCTTGACTAAGTGAAGGCTAATGTTATAAAAAGATTCTCAGAGGAGTTTAGGGAGGACTCAATTTCAGAGTCTGCTTTTTTCATGTGCTCATTTCTTGGTCTGTTCCGCAAAAACATTAATAGCTGCACCAATCCAGTAACTACATCTTTTAGAATGAGGTGGAAGATTGGAAAAGAAAGTCGGAATAGTCGCAGGAAGCATATCGCGGTTCGACAATCCACGGCACACTCTGCAGGAAGAGATGTGTGCAGAAGCAGTCAAAATGATACTTGACGACGTGCCTGACCTTGAGCTTGGAGACTTCATAAAGAAAGGCTACGCATGCTGCTACTCGTACTTCAGTGACATACTTGAGCAGCAACAGTGCATGCACTGGATTATCCACGACTACTTGGGCTTGAGCGCGGTGCCTGCCTACCGTGTTGAGTCAGG
Source organism: uncultured Candidatus Bathyarchaeia archaeon (assembly GCA_964354055.1). GTDB lineage: Archaea > Thermoproteota > Bathyarchaeia > Bathyarchaeales > Bathycorpusculaceae > DATKKK01. Next base: position 1,553 of record CAYGYI010000232.1, read on the forward strand.
CGGAGCCACGCCGATTGACGCGGTCATAAACGCTGCGCTTTGGGTTCGCTCGGGCATGTTTCCCGCCGTCCTTGTGGTCGGATGGGAGAAGATGAACGAGTTGCCCATCCAGAAGGTCAACGAGGCTATTGCCATCGCAGGCGACACGGACTGGGACTTCGTATCAGGCTTCACGTACAATGCTTTCTATGCTACGATGGAAGCTCGAAGGATGCATGTTTACAGAGACACTGAAGAAGACTTGGCAGAAGTTTCTGTCTTGAATCACAATAACTCGCTTGAAAATCCCTACGCACAATGGCCATCGCAACATGGGTTCGGCAGGATAACGGTTGAAGACGTGTACAAGAGCCGTTTGATTTCGTGGCCTTACAGGCAGTATGAATGTGCCATGACGAGCGAAGGCGCCTCTGCCCTGC
>CAYGYI010000233.1:0-1968 GCA_964354055.1 uncultured Candidatus Bathyarchaeia archaeon
GGTCTTTGCCGTAGAGGTATTCGGTGGGCTCGTACTCAACTGCGCCTGTTGCCACTATCACTATGCCATGTTCGATTTCCGTTTCTTTGCCCTTTTGCTGTTTTATCTTTGATTTGAAGTTGCCAACAAAACCGTAGACGTCAACAACTTCTGCGCCTGTGTAAACGTGTATCTTGTCGTTCTCAGCCACTGCCTTGACCAAGGCATCCAGCTTCTCTTTCGGATCATCGCCGCCTCCAAGCAAGTAATGGATCGTGCGAAGATGCCCCCCCAGCTCTTTCTCTTTCTCGACAAGATGGACTTCAAACCCTTGCTTGGCCAGCTCCAAGGCAGAGGTCATGCCTGAAACGCCGCCGCCGATGATCAAGCCGACTGGTGTGACGCTTATTGTCGGCTTTTCTAGGGGTTTCAGCAGTTTGGCCTTCGCAGCTATTGAGCGCACTAGGTCCTTAGCTTTCTCCGTGGCCTCCTTGGGTTCGTGCATGTGCACCCAGCTGCACTGGTCACGAATGTTAGTCATCTCAAACAGGTACGGGTTGAGCCCGGATTCTTGAACTGTTTCTTTGAACAGCGGTTCATGTGTTCTCGGCGTGCATGAAGCTACGATGACTCGATTTAGCTTGTTTTGAACGATTTTTTCTTTGATAAGTTTCTGCGTATCTTGAGAACACGTGTACAGGTTTGCTTCAGCGTAAACCACGCTAGGCAAGGTTTTTGCGTATTCCACAACTTCAGGAACGTTCACCACTCCGCCGATGTTAATTCCACAGTGGCAGACGAATACGCCGATGCGTGGTTCCTCTTTGCTGACGTCTCTTTCTGGCGGATACTCTTTTGCCACAACCTGTGTTCCTCTTTCAGTTGAGATTATGCTCATGGCTTTCGCGGCTGCGCCGCTTGCCTGTGCGACGCTTTCTGGAATGTCTTTCGGAGCTGAAAACGCGCCACAGACGAAGATGCCCTGCTTTGATGTGTCCATTGGCGAAAACGTTTCGGTCTCGCAGAACTTGTATTTGTTAAGTTTTATTCCCAAGTTTTTGGCTAGCTTTTCAACGTTTTTCGGCGGCGTCATGCCTGTAGATAGAATGACCATGTCGAACTCTTCGGTCTTGGGATTCTCGTCTTCCACGTAGTGGACGTGGAGGTTACCCGTTTTCGGATCTTCAGTCACGCCAGCCACTCTTGATCTTACGAACCGAATGCCCCATTCTCCTTGGGCACGCTCATAGTAGGAGTCGAACTCTTTTCCGTAGGAGCGCATGTCCATGTAGAATATCGTGGGTTCCAGTTTTGAGGGTGTGTGTTCCTTGGCTATGACTGCCTCTTTCATGCCGTACATGCAGCATGCGGCTGAGCAGTAGTTGTTGCCAAGCTGGAAATCTCTTGAGCCCACGCATTGGATGAACGCTATTTTCTTTGGAATCTCGCCGTCCGAAGGCCTCAGGACGAAACCCCCATATGGGCCTGAAGCGCTCAGAATTCTCTCAAACTCTATACTGGTCACGACGTTCGGAAAACGTCCGTACCCATATTCACTTTTCAGCTTTGCGTCGAAGGATTCGAACCCAAGCGCAAGTATTATTGAACCCACGTTCAGTGTTGCTTCACTGTCTTTCTGGTCGTATTGAATGGCGTTGGCTTTGCAGATCTCGAAGCATGTCCCGCACCCGATGCATTTTTCGCGGTCTATCATGTACTTCAGTGGGACTGCCTGCGGATATTCAACGTATATTGCGCTTCTTTTGCCCAGTCCTTTGTTGTAGAGGTCTACGGCTTCGATCGGGCATTTTTGTGCACAGATGCCGCAGCCGTTGCATTTCTCTTCGATTATGTAGCGGCTCTTTCTTCGAAGTTTCACTTCGAAGTTGCCGGCCTTGCCTGCTAGGCCGGTTATTTCGGCGTTCGTTAGGATTGTGATGTTTGGGTGTCTTCCTGTCGCCACGAGTTTTGGTGAGAGAATGCACATTG
>CAYGYI010000234.1:0-1963 GCA_964354055.1 uncultured Candidatus Bathyarchaeia archaeon
TGTGAACGTGGTGATTGATGCTACTGGCAATTTGAGGTGTTACCGCGATAACGCGAGGCAACAGATCCCGCGTTTCATGGAAGCCTATCTGGAATGCCCTCTAGAGATCTGTGTGCAACGCGAAGCCAACCGCCGCAAGACCTACTATGCACCAAGAGGAATCTACAAACGAGCCAAACAAGGCCAAGCCTCAACCGTACCCGGAATTGGGCAACCCTACGAGCCGCCTCTGAACCCAGAAATAACAGTAGACGTCACCAAATGCCCTTCAGATGAATGTGCCGAAAAGATACTTCGCCTGATTCTCGAACATTATCACTAGGAAGTAGCCCTACGCCTTCTTGACGTAGTTCATGACGGCGTCGGCTTGCTCTTTCGTGATGTTTCCTGCCTTGTGAAGGCTATTGACTAGTTCGGAGACCTTGGCCAGCGCGTGAATCCTGTAGCAAGCTTTCCAGATTCTGTTTTCCGCTCTGCTCCCTGTCAACTACTACTAGAACATCTTTGACATGTGCGCCTGCTTTTTCTAGAAGTCTTATGCCCTCAAGTTTGGACAAGCCCTCACTGACCACGTCATCAAAGAACAGTACGCGTTCGCCTTTGGCGACTTTGCCGACGATTCGGCCGGTGACGCCATAGGCCTTCGCCTCTTTCCGCGCACGACACAGGGTAGATTAGTCGCCACAGCGATGCTGGGCAAAAGCAAAGCGCCACGCAATTCAATCGACGCTAAACGGTCAACCCTAGCCTCAGCTGCAATCTCTTCAACAGTGGCAGCCACTGCCTCAGCGATCTTGTATAGTTTCTTCGGGTGCGAAAGTAAACCCGCAAAATCAATATAATACGGACTTGAGGCCCCAAACTTTATGCGGAAACTGCCAAACTTCAAACAGCCAGACCGGAAAAGCGTATCCGCAACCAAAGACACAGTATCTCCAGACATATGTCTAACTCCCGAAGACACTATGTTCCTCCGAATTTAACGCTTGCCGGAACAGTAATGCAGGTATAGACGTTTGCGTCGCCCTCTTCCATCGAGAAAACTGGGAGATTATGACATTGTCTAAAAATCGGTGCAATAGGCGTCAAAGGGAGCATACAGAAAGACTCGAACACACCTGAACATGTGTGCATGAAGTTTTCCAAGCGTGTGTTGTGGTATCCGAAAAGATAGTGCGCTCGTATAGCGATCTGAAATGTCTGAAGTGCGTTGTTTGCTTTTTATGGACTAGATTAGAAGCATAACGGTAATGTTTATAACTCATCGTTCTCATTGCTAAAAGACGCAAAGCGGAGATATCGATGGGACACCGTAAGACGCATGCTCCTAGACATGGTTCGCTCGCTTATTTGCCTAGGAAACGTGCTAAAAACTTACTGGCCAGAATCCGTTACTGGCCAAAGATAACGGCAGAAGCGCCTAGACTTTTGGGTTTCATGGGCTACAAGGCAGGAATGACCCACATATTCGCTATAGAAAACAAGAAACGCTCGCCCGACTTCGGAAAAGAAGTCATGCGCCCCGCCACCGTGCTCGAAGCCCCACCTATGCTCATATGCGCCATCAAAGTGTACACCAAAACACCATACGGCCTAAGATCGCTGACCGAAGCGTGGCTCAAAGAACCTCCAGACGACCTCGAACGAATATTCACACTTCCAGAAAGCTTCAAAACAGAAGAAGCCCTCAAAAAAATCGAAGAAAGTCTGCCAACAATCGTTAAAGTTCGCGTCATAGCCACGACGCAGCCCAAACAGACCAGCGTGCCCAAGAAGAAGCCTGACATGGCCGAGATCGAAATCGGCGGAGGAACCATACAGCAGCAGTTCGAGTACGCGAAAAGCCTTTTGGGCAAGACCGTGCCGCCTGCAGAAATGTTCAAAGACGGTCAGTACGTGGACATCGCCTCAATATCCACAGGCAAAGGCTTCCAAGGACCTGTAAAGCGATGGGGCGTAACAA
>CAYGYI010000235.1:0-1952 GCA_964354055.1 uncultured Candidatus Bathyarchaeia archaeon
AAAGAAAAGCCCAACCCCGTGGCAACATCAATGGCCAAATCCTTCGCAAGCCGCGTAGCCATGGAAGTCACAGACGACGCCATACAAGTATTTGGAGGCTACGGTTTCCTAGCCGACTACCATGTGGAACGTTATCACCGATGCGCAAAAATCACCGAAATCTACGAAGGCACCACGGAAGTGCAGAAGAACACGATCGCAGGCTACCTAACGAGGCAACCATAAAAAACCTCTTTTCTTTTTTGAACCCGAAACATGAACCTGTAGTCAGGATTCAAAAGTCTTATTACCTTTTTTCAGGCAAACAGTAGACTCGTCTAAGGAGACCTGATTATTGTGTCGGCTGAAAGGTTGAAAAAAGCAGTGGTCGTGGGCGCCGGAGCGATGGGCCACGGCATCACGCAGCTGCTGGCCACAAACGGCATCGAAGTAACCATGGTAGACATCAACGACGAAATCCTGAACAAGGCCAAAGAGAAAATCCAATGGAGCCTCGGCAAATTCGTCGAAAAGAAACGAATGCGAAAAGAAGACGCTGACGCCACAATGGCGCGAATTGCCACGACTACCAGCTATGAGCAGGCAGGCCAAAACATAGACCTCGCCATCGAAGTAGCCCCAGAAAACATGGACCTGAAAAAGAAGATATTCGCCAAACTGGACAACGTGGCGCCGCCGAACGCGATGCTGGCCTCAAACACATCTACGCTCAGCATCACCGAAATGGGCAAAGCCACCAAACGCCCAGACAAAGTCGCAGGCATGCACTTCTTCAACCCACCACACGCCATGGCACTAGTCGAAGTCATAAAAGGCGACAGCACAAGCCAAGAAACGGTAAACACCCTCGCAGACTTGGCCAAGAAACTTGGCAAAACACCGATAATCGTCCGCAAAGACGTACGCGGATTCGTCGTCAACCGCATTTTGGGCATGGCGTTCAACGAAGCTTATTGGGCTCTGCAGCGAGGCGAAGGCACCAAAGAAGGCATCGACGCCTCCGTCAAATACACAGGCGGCTTCCCCATGGGCTGGTTCGAACTCAGCGACTTCGTCGGCCTCGACATCGTCTACGAGGTCGGCCGAATACTGTACGAGGCCTATGGCGAACGCTTCAAACCCTGCGAACAAGTAATCCAACCAATCATCAACGATAAAAAATTCGGACAAAAAACAGGCGTCGGCTTCTACGACTGGACCAAAGGCAGACCACGCATACCGTTCAACCTGCTCGACGAATACGACGTAGACCGCTCGTGGGCGGTGGCCGTGAACGAGGCCGCGTGGCTGGTCAAAGACGACGCGGCAAGCCCTGCGGATATTGATACGGGCATGAAGCTGGGCACCTACTGGCCTTCTGGCCCCTGCGAGCACGCCGACCGAACAGGCATCGACACGATGCTGAACAAGCTCAAAGAGCTATACGCGAAGTACAATATGGAGATGTACAAGCCCTGTCCGTTGCTGGAAGAATACGTGACAACTGGCAGGCTTGGCAAGAAAACCGGAAGGGGGTTCTACTAAATGCAGTTCGAACTATCAGAAGAGCAAATAGGCATAGTCAAAGCCGTGAAAGAGTTCTGCGCTAAAGAGTTCAAGCCCGAGCTGGCCTTGGAGCTTGACAAGAAAGAAGAGTTCCCCATGGAACTGTACAAGCAAGCAGCGAAACTGGGCTTCACGAGCCTCAGCTTCCCCGAAGAATACGGCGGCCAAGGCTACGGGCTGCTGGAAACGTGCCTCGCTATCGAAGAGATGTGCCGAGCCGACTCCTCACTAGGCGTGGCAGTTTCAAGCGGCAACTTCGGAAGCGAATTTGTCGCCGTACTAGGCAGCAAGGAGCAGAAGGAGAAGTACCTGCCACCGATATGCAAAGGCGACATGATAAGCGCCGCCTGCTTCACCGAGCCAAACGTGAGCGGAAGCGACATCAACCGCATGGAAACCACCGCCAC
>CAYGYI010000236.1:0-1918 GCA_964354055.1 uncultured Candidatus Bathyarchaeia archaeon
TTCCGTCAACGACAATTCTCGCAGTCTTCATGGCTCTGACCATGCTTGCAGCAGCCCTGACCAGAAAGAACAGAACCAGAAGATTCAGTTAAGCCCTATTTCCAATCTTCTTTTTTCCAGAAAAGATAGACTTTAGTCTGCGTCAGGAACCCGCAGATCCTCACTAGGTTCGCGAGCTCGTCCAAGTCCGCCGCCATTATCTCTTTGACGTAAGCGTCTTTTGTGCCGAACGGAAGACGTGAAGAGCTCTTCATGAACCTCGGGTGCCTGTGCTTTGCAAAGGCTGCCTTTATTCTCGAAACATCCTTTTCAGTTAGGGTCTGCAGCTTGCTGGCCACGTATGTCCTGCTGCCAAGAAGTTGAGTGTCAAACCCAAGGCCCTCAAGAACACTCACAATACTCACAGCCTCTTTCGGCGGCCTCTGCTCCAGTATTCTCTTCATTCCTGCTTTCTCGGCGAACGGGTTGTACTTCCATGACCGCGATCAACTCCACAGAATCCGTACCGCAAAGGCCAAGCGTCTCCCGGATGAGGCTAGCCCCAAGGCCAAGGCTCTTCGCCATCTCCAACGTTATAGCAGTCATGCTCGCCCCCGTGTCCACCACGAACTGCACGTCCAAGCGGTTCCTGAGGTCAGTCGGGTTAGCGATAACAGCGTCAAGACTCATCGACTCCTCATCCTCTTCAACAGCTACTTTCTTCAGCTTAACCATCAACTGGCAGCGGAGACGCTGAGTATCAACCCTCACGATGCGCCTGCAGACTAGAAGGCGCTTTTCCACTAGACTTTTTCGCGTGATTTTAACCAAAACGGCCCTACCCCTATCCCCCAAGGGTGATCCCGAGAGGGCAAAGCTTTTCTTGAATGAACGGGATTAGGAACAGACTCGACAGTGAAGCCTGAGGGAACCGTGTTGAAGGACATTGAGCTTAAACTGATATCAGAACTCGTGAAGAACAGCCGAAGAAGCGACAGGGAGCTTGCCAAGGCAATAGGCGTGTCTCAACCAACTGTTTCACGAATAAGAGTTCGGCTTGAGAAACAAGGACTCATAGACTACAGTGCTGTTCCAAATCTGGCTAAGCTGGGCTTTGAAATCATTGCTGTAACTCTGGCAAAGCGAAACTACAAGAAGCAGCCAGAAGTTAACGTTCAGAAAGCTCGGGACTTTGTCAAGCGATACTCAAACATAATCTTCGTTGCTTCTGGCAGCGGACTAGGCAAAGACAGGATACTGATTTCGGTTCACAGAGACTATTCGGACTATTCCAAGTTCGTGCAGGAGATGAAAGCTGAGTGGGGAGGGTGGGCTGAATTTGAATCGTTCCTAGTAAGCCTAGCAGGCAAGGACGTCGTGCAACCCCTCTCTCTAAAGCCATTTGCAGAGCATTTGAAAAAAGAAGAGGAGCTAAAGTGATTTCTCCAATTGCCTGAGTGCTTCAAGCGTTCTGTCTCTGAGTTCTGTGAATGATGGGCTCCAGCAGTGCCTTATGAATATAGGTGGCCGTATCCTTCCCTGCAGCAAGTCTACTTTTTCACGAATTTTGAGACTCTGACAGCAGCTAACTGATAGAACCAAGCCACTATGTGTGTGCCGAGCCAACGAAATGCGCTTGTCTATGCCGGTGGCCGACTTTTTTTCTTTCTGGAAGAGTGGCGACTGAGAGTCCAAGGACTCGTACTGCACGCATGGTTATTAGGCACTTATCTTTGGTGGTGGCTGAACTCGTCTACCTAGCTTTATGCGCAAGGCGATGCGGTACAGCTTTCTCAAGGATTTGACGAGTTGCTCGATGGTTGGCAGTGAAGAGTAAATCAGCGGAACTTGGTCGTATTCAGCCAGCTTTATCGATTGCTCATTAGGTCTAGCGTTGTGGAAAACCACTACACGCGGTTTCAAGTTGCTGACTCTCACC
>CAYGYI010000237.1:0-1876 GCA_964354055.1 uncultured Candidatus Bathyarchaeia archaeon
TTCAAATGCATCGTAGACACGACAGCAGGCTGGATACTCAATAACCATAAATTGCGAAAATTCATATTCTACATGAGCACATTCCGCGAGAGGAGAGCATCAATTGAAGCCACAAGAAGAGAGTGAACCACACAACCTTTGTTTTACCGACTTCGAAGGCAAATTCAAAGCAAGACTTGCCGCCGTCATCCCAAGACTCTTCGCAGTCAGCGAAGACACAAAGGTGGCAGGCACAAGCGCACGCTACCAATGCCGCGTCAAGATCGAGTACCAGAAAGACCTGATGGGTCTTCTGGAGGAGGGCATGCTGCTCGCGGTTAAAAACTTCAAACCGACAGAACAGGACCAAGAACGCTTCACGCTTATGGAGGTCAGCCGCGTCTGGCCCGAACACTTCGGCCTGAGAGGCCTATCGGACCACGGATACTACCCAATGCAATTCGAAATCATAGAGCAATCTGAAGATGATTGGCAAACTAACGATACATCGACCATGATTATTCAAATCGACGCCATCCCCATAAACTACGACCTGATACTTGACAGAAAGTGCGACTTCAAATTCGAAAAGGGCTTCTCCTACCCTGTAGCAGGCAGCTCATGCTACGTTCTGAACAGTGAAATGATAAACCGCATGTACAATCAGAAGATTGCGGAGAAGTACGGAATCGACACGTCCAAGACAACAGAGGATGCGCATCAGGACATGCGGTTGGGCTTGATCAAGATGTTTGAGGCCAGCAAGACTGCCATACCGATCTACGTGGACTTCGAGAAGCTGGTCCGCTACCATTTCGGCGTCTTCGCCTTCACAGGCGGCGGCAAAAGCAACCTCATGTCCAACATCCTCAGAAGGCTGCTGTTGCACACGAGCAACACGAAGATTGTAGTGTTTGACGTTAGCTGCGAATACACGTTTCTGCTGCTGGACGTGTTGGCAGATCCTGACGTCGGCGCGAAGGTGGTTATGGAGCACCGGATTGATTCGGTGGAGCAGTTCTTCAACTCAGTCGTCAAGCCTAGAGAGTACGAGACTGACGAGCGTGCCAAGCGTGGGCTGAAGCAAATCATGGATCAGGGTAAGCTGGCTTACTACACGAAGCCAAGGCATCAGGTGCCTTCCTACGCCCAGTTCGTAGAGGAAGTAGACAGCCAACGAGCCGGCAACATAGACAAGCCGCACTACGTAAACGCCATCGACAAAATCCACGATGCAATATTGCAGTATGTGGAGGAGCACGGCCTCAGCGAGAACCAGCAGGTGAGCGAAGAGTTCGTGGGCTATATTGACGGAGTGGCCACCGAGACGGTGGAGCAGTTCAAGGTTCACGACAAAAGCGGCCTCTACGCGTGGGCTACAACGCGGAGCACCGTGATCGACATAATCAGAAAAGGGCACGAAAACGAAAAGGAAGAAACCAGCGGTCTAACAGCGGAGAAGATACGCGAACTGCTAGAAGACGAAGCAACCAAAATCGTGTGCATCTCGATCTCCGATCCGTATTCAATTAAGGAGCTTGCCATCGACCTAACACGAGACTTGCTCATCCGAAGAAAACGGAAATTCACAGTCAAACCTTACATCTTGATCGTGTTTGATGAAGCTCAGGAGTTCATGCCCAGCAACGCCGGAGGCATAGAAGCCAAATGCTCCGCACATGTTGAAACGCTATTGAGACAAGGCAGGAAATACGGTTTGGGCGTGTGCATTGCCACGCAGCGTATTGCCTATTTGAACACTAATGCTTTGCAGCAGCTTCACACGTATTTTGTGGGCACATTGCCGAGGCCATATGATCGCCAGCTGGTGAGCGAGACGTTCATGATCGATAAGGGGATATTGGAGAAAACGTTAGAGTTTGCGCCGGGCGAGTGG
>CAYGYI010000238.1:0-1856 GCA_964354055.1 uncultured Candidatus Bathyarchaeia archaeon
TTGCATTGGCGATTTATAATTTCCGCTTGGTTTGGAACTTGCGTGGCGGGTCCGCGGGGATTTGAACCCCGGACTTTCAGCTTTCCTCGGCTTTCAGCCTTAGAAGGCTGACGCGCTTTATGGCCATACGAGTGTCCATGCTGCGCCACGGACCCCTGTGCAACCTCACTCTAAAAGGCGTCAAATATAGTCTTATCTGCAAAATTTAAGGCTTTCAGCGCCTCCGATAGCTAGAAAAATCCTCTAGTGAAGTCAACCTTAAGCTTTTTAAATACAAGACTACTCTTTATTCATTTGGGGGACGAGTAGTGTCAGATGTAGAGATTAGCAGGATTCCCATCCCTCTAGTCAATTACGTGCACCTGATACGAAACCGGAAATCGCCTTACTACGATATAGTCCAATTCTTGCTGAAGGAAATGGAAACTCACCATCATATGATTGGACAAGGTTCCGAGATCGTTTACACCATCAACCCCCGAGTTCTGCAGGGAGAAATAGAGAAAGTAATCAGTGACGACAAACTTACAACTGTGAACGTTTGCCGCACCATTCTTGCGCTACTGTATGGTAGCAGGCTTTCTGAGGAGAAGGACTTCTACGTTACGACCACCAGTAGCGGCCGAAGGAACTATCACATCAAGGTCAATGTCAAAACGTTGACTTCGATGAACAGGCTTCTGTGACTGGCTTTTACTCTATGTAGATCGCCGGTTTGAATGGGCCTGACAGCGAAGATCTTCCTCTAGGGTCGCATCTTTCTTCATCTTCCTCGCCGTAGACCAAGATCTCCGCGTTAAACCGTTCCTTCAGAAAGCCTTTTGCATCCTCGATCGCGTCTTTCTCGTTCAATGATCCTATCTTTAGAATGCCTTCTCTTCGGATTTCTGGCATCCTGGCTGATTCCTTCACGATTTTTCCAGCAAACTTTGCAACTTCACTCATGTGCTTTTTCAGGTCTTCTTCTTTGGCCAGTTCTTTCATGACCTCGCTGATTTTGACTTCGCCTTGCCTTGACTTCTCCAGCATTTTGAGGTAGACTTTCCATTTCCACGAGTCTGCGGTGTAGTAGCATATTTTCTTCGGAGTCACTTTCATAGCTTTTAGAACGTTCAGCGTATCGTCAATAACGTCTTTGATGAGGCTTTCTCTCTGCTCTGCCTGAGTGTCCTCAAGCTTCCTGTCTGCTTTCGGCCATTCTGCAACAGATATGAAGCCTTTCTCCTTCATTTCGCTCCATAGCTCTTCGCACAAGTGTGGCGCGAAAGGTGCAAGTAACTTCAGCCAAGTTTTCACCGCAGCTCTGAGGGCTCTGGTGTCTGCTTTTCCTTTTCTGTTGATGTACCAGCGGAAGTCGTTCCACGTTTCGAACATCGCCGTGGCTAGAGCGGTTCTGGTTTTCATTTCTTCAAGGCTTTTCGTCACTTCGGCCACACGTTTCTGCAGCGTGCTCATCAACCATTTTTCCATGTGGCCGTTTTCGTCTATTCCAGCGTTCTCGATGATGCTTTTTGCGAAGTTATAGAGTGATTCTAGTTTGCTTTGCATTTCTTTGGCGTTTTCGCTTCGCCAGTCTGGGTCATCCATACCTTCTGCGGCCATCAGCAGGGCGCATCTTGTGGCGTCTGCACCGTACTGATTGATGGCGTTTTTCATGGTCACGAAGTTGCCTTGTGACTTGTGCATTTGTTTGCCTTCGCTCATGAGCATGCCGTTTACGCCAATGGCTTTGGGCCAATGTTTTTGCGGGAACAGTGCCACGTGGTGGAATATGAAGAATGTCAGGTGGTTTGGAACAAGTTCCTTCGCCGAAACGCGCAAGTCTACTGGGTACCAGTATTCGAATTCTTCATGCA
>CAYGYI010000239.1:0-1842 GCA_964354055.1 uncultured Candidatus Bathyarchaeia archaeon
TAACTTCCATCAACGGTGATGGCTATTCTTCCTCGACCTTTTAAGAGAAGAGTGTAATTGCCGGCTGCAAGCTGCATGCTTCTGGAAGCACTGGCATTGGCAGAAAGCTTGATGACCATCCCATTGCTTGCCTCTCCGCCGTAGCTAGTAGGGCGTGAAGCGTTTTCCAAAAGCATGTCTGATTCTCCTTCAAGCACGTACAGCACTTCTTTGCTTTGAAGTTTCTCTTCAAGAAGGAGATCAGTATGCGAAGTGTTATCTTCGGGTGTCATGGCTATGAGGTTTACGGCATTCAAGCCTTCAGCATTTTCCAGGGTGAGAACGTGCATTCCGCGGGTCACGTTAGCTGTGTCGACTGCTTTCCAGATGAATCTGTTCAGTTTGCTTTTGGTATTGATCACTTCACAAAGTGAATTGTCAAGGTAGAGGTTTAGGTTTCCACCAGCTTCATTTTCGAAGACTCTTATGAAGACGCTGGGCCTGTCTTCTTGGGACCAACTGAAGGGGATGCTCAGGTTCGAGGCTGTGGCCCATGTGAACACGACACCTTTCCCATAATCGAAATCCCAGCTGTCAACTCCGAATGATTCAAGATAGGGATGAAATGGTCCGCCTGACAAGTCTGAAAGGTACGCTTTAGACCATACTTCATCTGGTTTGTGACGCGTAACAGAGTTAAAAGGAGAAATGATGAAGCTTTCGTTGAGAAAGAAGGGCAACGCATCGCTTAGTGCATCGCCACTTAAGACCAACAAGTCGGCATTCAAGCTGTTGTCAACCGGGATGTTTTGGTCAGCAAAAACTATGGAGAATTTGGAAAGGTCTAGAGTGTTCAGGGCGCTGAGCGAAATGAACCTGTCAAACCCTCCTGTGATGACCGCCGTTTTCGGAAAGGATTGAAATAGCTTGTTTGTCCATTCTCTGTTTTCAAAGACGTATATGGTCCCATTGTGGTTGACGAGTTCTAAGTCTTTTTGACTTTGAAGGCCTTGAAGCAGGTGACTGGCATATTCCTTGTCGGCGGAATCATCGTGGAATATTATGTAGCGTACATTCAATGGGTTGAGGTACGTTGCTGACAAGTTGCTTCTGTTCTCAGATAATGTTTTGTCAAAATAGTTGAGGTAGCTTCGCGCATACTTGTCGCCTACGTCAAAAGTGGATTTTGCGGATGAATCCAGCTCAAAAGCTCCAGATAAACCATCATAGGCCCATGTAGACCCGTGCTCTGCGTATGAGGGCAGCCATAAGACTTGGAAAGAATCAGGGTTATTTGCCAGCCAACTGTTAACTTTCAGGATTTCCGGCGGGATTTTCACAGGCTTGAAGGGTCCATTGAAGTAGTTGGTTGCTGAGGGCGTGATGTACACGAAAACCAGCGAAAAAACGAGGGAAACATAGGCTACCGTTGTCGCCTTCTTCAAAGACATGTTCTTTATTCTCTTGAAGAGGTTTATGAATCCTAGGCATGTAGATGCAAGAAGCACAGAGAAGACTAAGGGAAGCAAGAGTGTCCACTTGTTTGGGTCTCTGAAAAGCCAACCGAATGATGCTCCTATGGGCGGGTCAAAGCATAGCCACTCGTATGCGGTGGGCAGCGGAGAATTTGTGCCCATGGCGAGGAATACGAGAAAGGCACCCAGAACCGAGAAGCATATTATCAGTCTGTCCCTTCTGCGGAAAATCACAGCTATGAAACTCAAGGTGGGAATGGTAAAGCTTGCGAAAGTCCAGAGTGCATTCAAGGGATAAGTGTCGAAGGAGTAGCTGACTTTTGGCCACCAATAAGCCGTGAGTCTGAGAACATTGGTGATATCGCTGTTTCTGCTTAGCATGCGTACG
>CAYGYI010000240.1:0-1835 GCA_964354055.1 uncultured Candidatus Bathyarchaeia archaeon
TGAATCAGCTTCGATGCAAAAGGCTAATCCCATTAACGGGAATTGAAAGTAGTAACCCAAATGGCAGCTTTAGAAAACGAAGGATTGATGCAAAAGGCTAATCCCATTAACGGGAATTGAAAGACGTGACCTGAACGCGAGCGTCAATGAACAACGTGACTGGATGCAAAAGGCTAATCCCATTAACGGGAATTGAAAGACTGGGCGGCGATCACCGCTGAGGAAATCCGCGTTCTCGATGCAAAAGGCTAATCCCATTAACGGGAATTGAAAGCGAAACAAAAGCCTTTCCATCGCCTATTTAGCGCTAATCCAACAAAGATCAACAAAGTAGGATGCCTACGTAGAGTCGTTAACCCGACCGCAAAAATGACTAAGATGCGTTTTCTTATTGGCGGTTCTTTAGCGCTATAGCATAGGAAAAGACAGGAGAGAGGGGGTATCGTTTATCGGCGCAAAAACACACCAATAGAGGTGTAAAGGCTCATCAAGATGTCTGCCTATTAGCCTAGTTTCTTCTCTTCTAGGTTCTGCTTCAACATGATAGATGTGTCTGCGGGCACGTCGCGGTAAACCACCACGCCTGGGCCTATCCAGCTGTTACAGCCCACTTTCACGCCAGGCATCAAAAGCGCACCAATCCCTATCTTCACGTTATCGCCTAAGACTGCTCCAAGCTTTCTGCGTTCGCTGTCCACAACCTCGTCTTTCACCGTCATCTTGATTGAGCCAGCATCAAGCCTGTAGTTTCCCGTGATCGTTCCTGCACCAAGATTGCACTTCTCGCCGAGCACGCTGTCGCCCACGTAAGACAGGTGCCCAACGTGCACGCCGTCCATGATGATGCTTTCCTTGACTTCGCAGGCGTTGCCAATCCGCACTTTGCTGCCCACGCTCGTGTAAGATCGTATGAAGCAGTTTGGGCCTATGTCGCTCTCTTCGCCGATGAAGGCAGGCCCCTCAATGTACGCGCCTGAACGTATCCGCGCAGACGCCGCCACTGACACAGATCCAGTCAGAACTGCGCCGTTCTCAACCTTGCCCAGCACTCTATGCGCCATCCGCGACAGTGCCCAGCGGTTCGCCTCCAGCAGATCCCACGGTCTCCCAATGTCAAACCAGTCTTCACGCGCAATCTTCACCGCCAAAAAAGGCTTCTTATCCGCAATCATAAGTCCGATGGCGTCCGTGATCTCAAACTCGCCGCGCGTCGAAGTCGACGTTTCCTTGATTTTCGCAAAAATCTCAGGCGAGAAAATGTAAATTCCAGCGTTCGCCAAGTTCGAAGGCGCCTCTTCACGCTTCGGCTTCTCGACAATCCGAGCGATCTGGTTCTCGTTTTCTAGCTCGACTATGCCGTAGTTTTCAGGTCTTTCCACGGGCACGACGGCCATCGTGGCCGTAGGTTTCTCCTTTAGATGCGTGCTCCTCACGCTTTTCACGGCATCGGCGCTGTACAGCAAATCACCGTAAACCAGCAGAAACTCTTCCTTCACAAGCGGTTCAGTCACGGCCACGGCGTTGCCTGTGCCCAGCATCGAAGGCTGCTCCACATACTCCAGCCTCAACCCGAAACGCTTGCCGTCGCCAAAATACTCGCGAATCATGTCCGCCTTGTAGTGAACGACGATTACGGCTTCTTCGATGCCTGAGGCTTTTAGGGCGCTGAGGCAGTGCTCAAGAATCGGCTTTCCGCCGACCTTGATCAAGTGCTTGGGTCTGGTGGACGTGATGGGCTTGAGTCTAACGCCTTCGCCTGCAGCCAAAACAACAGCCTTCATCAACACTCCCCAATAGCTTGCTTAACTGCTCTCAATCCTTTTTCCATTATCGCC
>CAYGYI010000241.1:0-1821 GCA_964354055.1 uncultured Candidatus Bathyarchaeia archaeon
GCGGCTGATAACCACGAAAGGTGGTATCTCTGGCTTCTTAACGGGGTCTTGCGGCATCTTGATTGTCACGGTTGTCTGATAGTCTGCTGGTTTTATCTGGACCTCGCTGGTCTCTCCTGCATTCACACTAACCTTTGCGATGCCACCGTAGTAGGTTATGTTGCAGGAGTCCATTGGTAATCTTACCATTCCACGAGGGGCCGGCGGGAAGTTTTCAATCATTCTGAATTCGATAACATCGAGCGAGTAGTCACCGCTGTCTAATCCTACAAAAGAAAATCCTGTCGTGAACAACTTGTTCCCTTTTGGACTTGGTCTCTCAATCCAGATACTCGATGCAAATGCAGATAGGTGCGGGTCTCGGCCTGGCGGAATAAAATATCTACCATCTAATGCCTCAAGACGAAAAAGCCAAAGGCCTTCCAGCGGTTTACCATCAGAGTCCACAACCGTCACATTGATTTTTGCAGCCGGTTTAAGACTTATTCTTACATCAGGAGCTGGCTTGCCTTTGATGAGTTTTATCTTTTCATCATACCGGACAAAATCCGGGTGAGTTACAATAAGCGGATGTAAATCGTATTCAGGGTAATCGTCTGAAAAGGCCAATCCATCCAGCTCGAACCGGCCATTCGGGTCGGTTGTGGCTTTTGCAAAGAAACCCTGCTCTCGGTGTCTTGCATAGTTAGAGCCGCCGGAGTCGCCAAAATCACCCACGCCCACATACGCCCCCTCAATCGGCTTGCCCGTAACAGCATTCACCACAACTCCGCGAATCTGCCCTCGCGACTCATTCGGCTCTTGGGTTGTTGGTTTATCAATTCCAATCTGTACGTTCGTTTGCGGGGCTTGGCCTATCTTATGGAGCCACAGAATGCGCCGGCCCTGGTCCTCCGTGAGCGACCATAAGACGTCCTTGTAGAGGGTACTTTCTGTGGCACTGCATAGAGCATACATTGCATAGTGCTTGTCTATCCAGAGGCGATTTCTCACAAGCTCCTCGTGGAGTGCTTTGACCTCAATATTCCTTCCGTTCGGGTCCTGGTCAAGTATTGCCCGAGCGACATCCTCCAGCGGGCTGTCGGAGATGTCGGTCTTGACAAAGAACCTTAAAAGGGAATTCTGCTTTGGATAGACAACGTATGTGGGATCCAAGTTCTCCCACTTGTATGGGCCTGTTTCTGTTAGCTTATTGAGAAATTCAGGTATCGTCGGTGCGAAAAAAGTGCCTGTAAGTAAATGTTGTTTGGTTCGGGATTCGAAGCCGACTTGCTCAAAGCAGATACGAACGCAGTATTTGTGTCTGAGCGTTTGGACTGCCTGCAACATACTCTGTTGGTCGAGCGTCAGCTCGAAGCTCCGCGGATCGACCGGGGGTCTTTCAGTGACAGTGACTTTGCGCACGCCGGTCTCAAGAGTGCGGTTGACCTTGTAGCTAATAGAATACTGCCCGGTTCCACAACGAACTACGCTGCCGACCCAGGGCCCTTTGGGTTCGTCCAGTAGTGCCGGGTCATGGAAATCCTCGAAACTCAGGCCGGATGTCTCGAGCGTAAGGATTTGGCCGGGCTTAATGGTATGACTGACTGTGGTCACGAGTCCCGTATGCACTCTCTTCTCGACTTTCACATCACTTCCATTACTATCTGTAACGGTAGCGAAATCCTGCCTCGTTGAGTGGCTGCTGAATTCAATATCTTTGTCACTGACGTTCTGTATATGGAGACGAACCTCCAAGCGTTCCCCTAAAGCATACGACTCTTTTTCGGGTACAAACTCCACCGCTGCCCGCAGACAATTTACCTGCTCACCCCAGACCAG
>CAYGYI010000242.1:0-1801 GCA_964354055.1 uncultured Candidatus Bathyarchaeia archaeon
CAAGTATTTGAACGTGAATGGTTTCACCAAAAGCTCTGGCCTCTTTATGCTGATTCTTAATTCCTGCTTGTGTAATTGCTAACTCGAATCTTGCGGTTTTGAGCCATGTTTTGTGATTAGGTAATTGAGATGCGTCGTCGCGCTTCGCTGTCTATTGTCTTCAGCAGTCTGAGGAGTTGCTTGCCCTTGCGTTCTTCTTCTTTTTCAGAAAAGGTGCTTTTCTCAGGGCACAGATCGTCTCGTACTATTCCTTCTTCTTCGCTGTAGATGACCGGGTAGATGCGGCATCCTAGGGGTCTCAGTCTGTAGACTTTGCAACGGCGTTTTTCAGTGTTATAGAATACGCATGTTCCTCTGTTGTTTCGCAGTTGGGCCGTTCCTTTCTTGCTGAAGTGAACGAAGCTTCTTGTGGGGTAGCCTAGCTTCTCCAAGGCTGTTACGTCGGCATTAGTCAGTAGCATTTCGGTTTCTTCGCAGCATAGACCGCAGTGTGTGCATTTCATCGGCCTAGTCTAGGTTTGGCTTCTCTATTTTAGGTTTCGTAGCCACCTGTTTCGGAAACTTCAGATTGGTTATCCGCTTATTAGAAAGATTTTGAGAGTCAACAGTTCCGCCCATGCCACGTTCTTGAGCGGTATCTTGAATGTGTTTTCGCTTCTGTATGGAATGCATTCGACGAAGGCTCTTTTTTCATACTCGTCTCTTCGAATGCCCGATAAGAGAACGTTGATTATTACTGAGCCGTCTTTGAGGTGGAGATTGACGTTTCTTCCGAGAAAGGACTTGGCTGTGTTTACGCTGAAGGCTTCCATTTTTCACCACTCCGTATCGTTTGTTGCTATTCTGCTCCAGCAACGTCTGCAGATTGGAAGCCTTTCTCCCCTGATTTGGATGTAAACTTCAATATCGTTATTCCTGCAATTCTCGTGCCACGGGTTTCGACATCGTTCCATAAATCAACCTCCTGCATTCAGATGTTCCGCTCTTTTGGCTTTTAAGATCGTCTGAGAAGCGACTTGTTTGCGTAGTGGAGAGAGATGAGTTAAAGTGAAGCCTTTTATAGGCACTTTGATCGATAGGAGCTTGGGTGCTTATGGATCCTGTCATAGCTCAAGTCAATGCTGTGTTTCAGATCATCATAGCCATCATCCTGTTGGGAAGCCTTGTCCTCAAGAAGAAGCGCAGATACTTTCTTCATGGAGCCACGATGCTGGTCGCGGTTGTGCTGAATGTGTCCTCCTTCTTGCTGGTCATGCTACCGTCTCTGCTTAGTTTAGCGATCATAGAAACACAGCCATTAAACGTAATCTCCATAGTGGCTTTGGTTCATGCTTGCGTTGGCGCATTATGCGTAATTCTTGGAGCAGGAGTCGTTGCGTCGTGGCATTTGCAGTCTTCAACCCAAGGTTGTGTGAAGCGAAGGAGGATGATGCGGTTGGTTTTGGTCTTGTGGTTGTCAGCTTTTGTGGTGGGTGTTGTCTTGTATGCGTTTTTGAATACAAGCTTCTCCATATGAACGCACACGCCCGCAGAGGCACATGACGATTGGAACGCTTGCTGAACAATGAAGTGAAAGTCTTTAAACTAGGTCATATTACGTTCAGTGAAGGCGAATAGACGAAATGCGAGCTGCATTGCTGAAGGATTCTGAGCAAGAGGTCACTGCGCTTCTGAGCAAGTTGATCAGTATCAACACGACTAACCCTCCTGGAAATGAGACGGCGGCGGCCAGGTTCTTGGCTGAAAACCTGAAGAAGGATGGTTTCAAGTGTGAGCTTTTCGAGTCGGCGCCGGGGAGAGG
>CAYGYI010000243.1:0-1746 GCA_964354055.1 uncultured Candidatus Bathyarchaeia archaeon
CCCATCACGGTCAATGTCCGGATGCTTGGCGACCTGATGCCGCCTTTCGGAGTGGTGGACATGAAGGACATAGCCTACGTGGCCAAACACTTCGGCACAGAACCTTCAAAACCATTGTGGGACCCGAGCGCCGACATAAACGGCGACGGAAGAGTCGACATGAAAGACATTGCGATAGTGGCTAAAAACTTCGGAAAACACGACCTCTAAAATGCCCAATCTGGCGCGCTGGCCTGTCCCGAAACTGGTGTAAACTGGGTCTTGTTCTTCTTCTGCAGATTAGTGCCCACCATGGGCTTGTTTGATAGACAGTTCTTGACCGTGTTGAGGGCTGATGAATCATGGGGAGCTCGACAAATCCTCCGGAAAATCTGGTTTTTCCACACCCAAACCCCCTAGCGCGCAAACTCCATTTCTCAGATCTGATAGGGCTAAACCGAGCCTTATGAACGATGCTTCTCATGTCCCAAAGGCACGGAACTATCCATCTACAAAGCGAGGCAAGAAGTACAGGTTACTCCGCAAACGAATTCGGGAAAGCGCGCTCTAGTCAGGCGTGTTACTTGACACGTCATTTTCTTCAAATAAGCAGCATGGAAATCAGCGAATCGTTGGTCATATTATTGAAATAGAGGTATTTTCCAGCGCACTTAATAAGTGGAGGGATCCATAATTATATAGTGGAAGGATCTTCATTGAAGAAAGTGGGGGCAGCCTTTTCGGTCATAGTTATTGTGCTCTTATTTGTAGTTGTGTGTCCATTAGGCATGGCGATGCCTGAAACCACTGTGTTCGTGGACCCAGAAGAAAGCAACGTGGAAGAGGGACAGACCTTCGCTGTGAATATCGGTATAGCGGATGTTTCTGGGCTTCTAGGTTTCGAATTCCTTTTGTCATACGACACCGCAATTCTGGAGCTTGCTGGTGTTCAGGAGGGGCCTTTCTTGAAGAGCGTCGGGTCCACTTTCATGGTTAACCTCACAGCCAAAGGTCTAGTCTGGTTGGCTGTGGTCGTCTACAACCCTCAAGGAGAAATAGTGTCCGCCAATGGGACCGGCGTCCTCGCCACCGTAACCTTCAAAGCCATAGCCGTGGGTGAATCTTTGCTGGACTTGTTCTCTAAAGACCCTTGCAGGCCAGGCGAAGTCAAACTAGCGGCAGACCCTCCAGGCTGCGTGGTTCCAATCCCCAACGTGGCCATCGACGGACACGTTGTCGTGTCGCCTGATCCGCCTTTGGTGCTGTCTGATCCGCCTTCGATGCCGTCTAATCCGCCTCTGACTACTCTTATAGGAGACATCGATGGTGATGGAAAAGTCGATATGAAGGACGTCGGCTATGCTGCGAGGCTTTTTGGAACAGCCTCTACGGGACCATCGTGGAACGCGAGTGCTGACGTTAACGGTGACGGCAAGATCGACATGAAGGACGTCGGGATAGTGGCCAAAAACTTTTGGAACATAAGCACTTAGCGACGCGTTTTCGATGAGTCTGAAGTGCGCATGCTTGTTTTCAGATTCGCTGAAGAGTAAATAGGTTGTTCCGTACATCTTTATTGTGACAGATGAAGAGATACGAGAATCTTGACATTTTGTTTGGCAAGGCCGATTTGTTCTTCGGCGAAGCAGCGCTTGACGAGTCTCACCATGTGCGAGGATCGCATGGCAGACCGCCGAGGAAGCCACTCACGGGCGCAATTTTTGAGCGAGACATGCCGCTTGCGTGGCGTCACGTCGCGCACTCGAG
>CAYGYI010000244.1:0-1732 GCA_964354055.1 uncultured Candidatus Bathyarchaeia archaeon
CTCCTGCGACATACGCACTGGAGCAGAGAGCAGTTGCTTGATTATCAAAACAGGAAAGTTCAGGAGATTGTGAGGTACGCTTTTGAAAATGTTCCATTTTATCATGAGAAGTTCTTGCAGACGGGAGTGAAGCCTACCGACGTCAAGACAGTTGATGATTTAAAGAAATTGCCGATATTGAGAAGAGAAGAGTTGCAGAAAGCTGCTGACAAGGTAATTTCTAACGAGTTTGATTCGCGGAGGCTTAAACACGTTTCCACAAGTGGTTCAACGGGGCAGCCCCTGTTCACGTATATAACTGCGAAGGAAGATGCGTTCAGAAAAGCGAAGCTTCTGAGGGCTAACACCATTTGTGGCCAAAAGCCCAGAGACAAGTGGGTGGTGATGACGGCGCCTCAACATGAAGCTCAGACATCCAGACTGCAGAGATTTCTGGGTGTTTACTCGCCTATTCCTGTGTCCGTTTTTGACAGTGTGGCTGTGCAGATCTCGGAGATTGAGAAAATAAAGCCTGATGTGCTGGATGGCTATTCTAGTTCGCTTCTCTTGTTGGCAGAGGAAGTGGAAAGGAGGGGTTTGGAAACGATTAGACCAAGGATGGTGGTTGGTGGTGCAGAGCTCATTGATAGCTCATCACGACGTTTTGTGGAGAGGGTTTTCGAAGCTCCGTTTTATGATGAGTATGCGTCGGTGGAGTTTGAGAGACTTGCTTGGCAATGCGAGGAGAGAGCTGAGTATCATATTGACGCTGATTCGGTGCTTATGGAGTTCTTGGACAAAGAGAATGCAGAGGTTGCTCGCGGAGAGACAGGTGAAATAGTTTGCACGAGTCTGTTCAATTATGCTATGCCGCTTATTAGATATGCAACAGGTGACATAGGCCGAGATTCGAAGGAAACTGGATGCGCGTGTGGAAGATCATTTCCGATGATGAAGGTTATGGAAGGGAGAAAAGAATCCGTTGTTGTCTTGCCTGACGGCAGATCTTTGTCGCCATTGGCCATAGGAGACTGTATGTGCGCTTTCAAGTATTTCAACAACGTTTTCCAATACCGATTCATTCAAAAGAAAGTCAACTCCTTCAAGATTCTCGTCAAAAAGAAAGATGCGAGTGTTGACGACAAGATTATGAAAACTGAGATGTTAAGGCATGTTAGGGACACGCTGAGACTCTCTGGAGCCGAGGTTGATGTTGAGATAGAGTTTACAGACATGATCCCTCCTGATAAATCGGGAAAGATCAGGAAGGTTGTCTCTGAGCTTGAGTAGGCGTCTAACGTGTTCGTATTGTAACTTGTTTGGAGCTATGAATGCAATGAAGGTTTTGCAGGTCTGTCCAGATCCCTATGGGCTGTCTGGCGGGATACTCGTTCACGTTCAGAACATTTCTGAACGTCTGGCTAAGAAGCACGACGTAACTGTTTATGCAACAAATCATGGTTTAAGATATCCTCGCTATGAATTGAGAAATGGAGTGAAAATAGAGCGGTTTGATTGTATTGCTCCGAATGAAGCATACTATTTGTCTTGGGAAATGCTTCTCAGATTGCGCAAAGCTCGGTTTGACATTGTTCATGCTCACGGTTATCATGCGTTTCCGCTTCACTTTTCGAGTTTGGCGAAATGCGACAAATTCATTGCCACTCCCCATTTTCACGGTGTGGGACATTCTACTTTCCGGAACTCGCTGGTTAGATTGCTAAAGCCTTTTGGAAAGATGAGCTTTGAAAAA
>CAYGYI010000245.1:0-1729 GCA_964354055.1 uncultured Candidatus Bathyarchaeia archaeon
TCAGTCTCATTCTTAGTCTGGATTCAAGCACCAGTATTCGCTGTGACCCAGGGTCTAGCCAAACTGATAATTCAGACGCTCACAGGTGAACAAGGAAACACCCAGATCCTCCCCAAAATAGTGGGCTACAACTTGAGCTTCATTTTCCGCGACAAGGATTTTGAAAACGCATCCAATCAAGATGCCTCGTTGATATACCTATATAACCCTCAAGATCCCACGAAGGAAAACGTCTGGACAGGCATTGAAGTTGCTCAAACACGATCTTCCCTGCCCCGCTGGGAATTCTGCGAAATCATCTGGCCCATCTCACACGGTCGGGAACCAAACGTCGAACAACTAGCCCTCAGAGACATCCAGATACTAGAAAACCCGCCAATCCTGGCACGCTACTTCGCATTCCAATACAAAAGCTCCAACCAAACCCAAGCAGTCCTTTACTGGTTTGAAACATCTACGCTGATTCTAGATGACACGTTAGAGCAGAAGCAAGTAAAAATCAGCCTCATCAGCTACCCCAATTCGCCACAAGAAATCCAACAAACAGAAAACAACTTGATGAATTTTGCCATAGCAATAGCCGGTCACTGGCAGCCAACGAAAACGTGGACACAAATAGCCCTAATCATATCAAAGAACGGATTAGCACTTTCTATGATTTCTGCCACACTAACAGCATGCATGATAATGCTTAGCGTCTTAGACATAGTGGGAAGAAGAAAAACAGTCACGAGAACCTACTCGAAACTTCCTGACGAGGATCGCCAAATCGTAGATACAGTTCAGAGAGCGGAAAGGAAATCCATGGCCACAATGCAACAGATCGCTGCAACCTACTCGAGCACTCAACTCGACCTGAAAACACTCAACGAACGGCTGAATCGCGCCGAAGAAGCCGGACTGATCAGACGCCAAATCATAGGCGAGCATGACGAGCCAAAACAGATATGGAAATCAAATGTAGTCAACCCCAAACAACCTAGAAAAGAGTAAGACGCTGAACACGCTAGAACAAGACCATAAATCTTCTATAACTATCTTCTATGACCAAGTATGCCAAATCTCAAATCGTTACCCCGCGCGCGCTAGCCCTAGAATAGCTGAATCAGGAAAACTATCAGAGCTGTGAAACCCCCCGCCGTAAGCATCAGCAGTCCGTAGAACCAACCACTCTCCTTGGCTACCTTCCCAAGGTATATTCCAAGCGAGAAGAGAGTGACCAAGGAAAGTGCCAACGAACCCATGTAAGCGCTCCACAACTGTATCCATCCAACCGAGGCTAGAAAGAAAGGCACTAAGGATATCGTTGCGGTCAAAGCCGGGGACAATCCATCCACAAGTGCTACGTAAACAGTGACAAACCGCGCCGCTTCATAATGAATTGACTCAACCTTGTTGTCTGTCGCTTCTTCCATCTCTCTCAAGTGCCGTCCTCTTTCAGCCTTCTCCGCTATTAATGCCCCAAAGAAACCCGAGAAACCCATTGCAAGGCTTGCACCAAGACCTGCCAGTATTACTATTCCTGTTTTGGTGACGCCTGCTACCCATGAACCCAAGACTATGCCAAACACCGTCATTGCACCATCAAAGCCATTCAGAACAAAGTATCTTCTGGCTATACCGCTTGCCTTTGTTATGTGCACGTAAACCTTGGCTTTCTCAATGAAACGGGAAAGTTTGCCCAACTCGTATCTCTTCACCGTTGAAGAACCAAATACTAAGGTTCTCG
>CAYGYI010000246.1:0-1723 GCA_964354055.1 uncultured Candidatus Bathyarchaeia archaeon
TTCATATCCAAATGGGGCAGACTTGGTTCAAACAACGGCGAATTCTACAATCCTGGCGCTCTTGCTTTTGACAGCTCAGGCAACGTCTACGTAGCTGACTCTTGGAATCATCGTATTCAAAAGTTTAGTAGCAATGGCGTATTCATAACTGCATTTTACACTGACGATCTCCAGTGGTGTTATGGTGTTGCTGTTGATAGTTCAGGCAACGTCTATGCAAGCAACGGCGCCGGCGGGCGCAGTATTTGGAAGTTTGCGCTTTCATCTCCAGCGGTAACACCAACGCCCTCTTCACCCACAGTCACTCCAACGCCTACTCCAACCCCAACGCCCACTCCAAACGCAACCCCAACTGCACCCCCGGGCAAATTGTGCATTATCGCAACGGCTACGTACGGAAGTCCACTAGCCAGCGAAGTTGTTTTCATGCGGTCGGTTCGGGATAACATGATTGGTTCATCGGCAACAGGCAAGGTTTTAGTCAATTGGTGGAACGACTTCTACTATTCTTGGTCTCCTCCAGTGGCTGGGGCAATCGCTGAGTCAGACGGACTCCAAACTGTTTTCAAAGGCGCACTATCCCCGTTACTTGGGTCAATGCATGTCGTAGCCGGTGTGTACAATAGCTTTGCCTGGTTGAACCCAGATGTAGCCGCTGTAATAGCCTTCCTAACAGCCGCCGTGCTTTCCATTGGCATCTACATTGTGATACCCGCACTAACCATAAGATATTCAGTGAAGTTCCTGAGAAAATCATGGAAAAAACACGGAAACACAAACCAGACATAATATCCGCTCTTTTGTGATCATCACAAGCGCAATGAAGAAATACATATCATCAAGAGCGATTACGCGTGCATTCAATCAAAGGCGCAAGCCCATAAGAAGACGCGTTCAATTTGTTCTAGCGAACTTCCCAATATAACTCGTAGTATCAGATTAGAAAAAAGGGGTTGCGGATGACATCTCCAAGTGGTAGAGGGTTCAAATCCCACGCACCGCACTGACGTTTTAGCTTTCTGGGATATCATGTTTCAAACAAGATTTGCATATCTGCGTCCTGGAAGTGTTGAAACGCCTTTTTACCGTACTTTTCGTCTACTTTTCGAGTGTAAGTTTGGAGTGCTTTGAGAGCAGCCATTCCGCCAATCTCTTCTTCAAACGACATTTTCATGACCCAACCCTTGCTTCGCAGATACCCTGTGCCAGTCGTCAAATCTTCCTCCTTCACTCCTTTCAGCACCACACGTTCACAACAAACTCCAAATTCGGATAAAACCTTGAAAAACGTGTCTTCCACAAACGACCAGATCGCCAGCGTCTTCTCGCTGCCTCGGTTAGCAAGATAGGTTCCAGCGTCAACCACAAGATGCGCGCTCTTCTCTTTCTCGAATTTGCCGCAACTTCCGATTACCCACAGAAACCTCAACACATGTGTCCTTAGGTGTTCAAGTTTGGCCTGTTGAGCAAACGTGTCAGCGCCCCGTAGCCCCAATGAAGAACGCTGCAAGGTTGCCAGCAACTTGTGAACAGCTTTGAAAGATGCCGTCTCTTCCTTGGAGAAGGGCAGATTCTCAGGAAAGTCAGCGATTCTTGCCTCAGATGCTGGAGCTTTTGCAGGTTCCACAATCTCGTCTGGCTTCAGCGAAGCATGAATAGCCTCTAAACGGCTCATTCCCTCGAAAGGTTCGACAAAGGCATGGTACTCCTCTTTCGAAATCGG
>CAYGYI010000247.1:0-1655 GCA_964354055.1 uncultured Candidatus Bathyarchaeia archaeon
GTTAGCTCAGAGTAAGGATTGCCAAACGCAAGATGGACTCTTGCTTTTTCATCCTGCAATAGATTGCCGATTAGTGGTTTGGTGAGGAGTTCAACGTTTGTTGGTAGGGCGAATTCTCCAGCTCTGTTGCTGTTCTCATCCGTTTTCAAGTAGTCGATTAGTTCTTGTTTCAGCTGGGCGTTGCTGCATTCTAGAGTTTTGAAGTCCACTCTGGAATCTACGACACTGATGTAAACGGGCGTGTCGGAGTCTTTTTCTGGCCTGGTTAGACATCCATATTTGTCGCCGATCCAGTCACCCAGCTCATCGACAACGATCTGTCCGTTACATTGGGCCGGTGCAGTAAACAATTCGCCTTCGGGCAGATTGCCCCATTCACCTTTCCGATGATACATTCCGTCGCGTTTGAGCCATTTCCATTCTGGGTTTAGTTCAACTTTCAGTTTGGTGCCTGAACGGTTTGTGATATCCACTATCTTGGCGTCCTTCACTGTTTCGTAGAGTTTCTGCGTGAATTCTGAGATTTTTCGGTAATCAGAACACATTCCTTCTTCCATACAACGAGCAGTAACGCTTGGCAGGTGCCCATGCCTAGCATGTTTCAGAGCTTTTTCCATGAAAGGGCCTCTTAAAGCGTGGAGTTCACCTTTCATGCTCTGTGCAGCCCAAAATGTGACATTCGCTTTTGGAATAGTACTCTCAATACTCTTGGGAAGACTTATCATGGGTCTCGTCCCGTAGTCTTCGAGAACATGCATGTCTACAAAACGCGTGATTTTTTCTGCTGCAACTTTCAACGCATTGCCAACGGGATAGGTGCCTTTGTCAGTGACTATCAGAACATGCTCCTCGGGTTTGACGCCAATACACACTTCAACCGCATTCTTGGCCCCCATTGACAGCGTTCCCATGAACTCACCATTGACTGAAGAGAACCGAAGAGGAAGCGTTTAAGGGTTGTCTCTGGGCGCACGATTCTTTGCCTTAGCGGAAAACGCTGATTTGTAGCACGCTTCTTAGAATAGCTTTGAGCGTAGCGCGCGCTTTTGGTTTAATAGTACGAAATGTTTTGTTCCCCTTCATCACTCAGGGAAAAAGTTTCGAAAATTCCTTCCACCCACTTCTTTACCAAATCACATTATTGACTTAATTAACCAGCAAACTTTCATGTTCTCAAACTGACAACAACACTCTATCTGCTCTCTTCCCCTGTGGATATAAAGGGATTTTCAGAAATGAAACAAAACAATAATCTAGAATCGTCTTGTCCGCTTCTATTATGTTTGAATAGTAGTGTCTGATTGCCGAAATGTGCTACTGGAGAATTAAGTGTAGCGTGCTTGTGAGTAAATAGTGCCAAAAAATGATTCTGTGACAAACACGACCATCATATACAAGTCAAAACCTAGAGACTATTTGTGAACTTGCAGAAAATGAATGCTCGCATGATTAGGATTGATTTTTCAAGCGCGCGCGCTTTGGTGGTTGACAGTTGGGACGAGTACGCTGAACTGCGAAATGTGGGCTACGAAATTTTCGGGTTAAACTTCAAGGACTTCACTGAGCACATACGGTTCTTGCCGAACACTCAGAGCAGAGTGGCTGAAACAGAGGTTGAAAGCATCTTCTCCCACCTTGATATGAAGAGAAATGAA
>CAYGYI010000248.1:0-1653 GCA_964354055.1 uncultured Candidatus Bathyarchaeia archaeon
TAAGCTGCTGAGAGAAGATGAGTTGACAAAACTCCTGCCGAATTACGATGGCATAATCGTAGGTGCTGACGAGATGACTCGTCAGGCCATACAAAGCTCCAGTAGGTTGAAGTTCATAGCAAAACACGGTGCAGGCCTCGATAACATCGACTTGAAAGCAGCCACTGAACGTGGTGTTATAGTCACTTATGTTCCGAGTGTCAATGCAGAATCAGTCGCAGACTTCACCTTCGCCCTTATGCTTGCCATCGCACGAAAAATAGTGGACGCTCACTTATCGACATGGGCTGGAAAATGGGAGTCAGGACAATTCATTGGAACCGAGCTGTATAAGAAGACGTTGGGAATAATAGGCATGGGCAAGATAGGCATCGGCGTGGCCCGGAGAGCCCAGGGTTTTGATATGAAAATGCTGTGCTACACAGCTCACCCAGAAAAGCATTCCAGAGAAACGAGCAAGTACAGCCTTAAGTACGTATCCTTGGAAACACTGCTAAAAGAATCTGACTTTGTAACTGTTCACACTGCGTTGACGCCGGAAACGACAGGATTGATTAATGAGAACAGACTGAAGCTGATGAAGAAGACTGCTTTTTTGATCAACACAGCTCGCGGATCTATACTTGACGAAAATGCTTTGTACAAAGCCCTTAAGGAGAAATGGATAGCAGGGGCAGCATTGGACGTTTACAGCAAAGAACCCCCAGGGCCCGATTGCTCTTTGTTTCAGCTGAACAATATTGTTGTGGCGCCTCACATCGCGTCATACACAATTGAGGCTATCAATAACGTGGATTTTGTACAGGCCAGAGACATCTTAAGAATACTGAATGGTGAAAGACCCGAATTCGTTGCCAACCCCGAAGTGTTTAAGAAATCAGAGCAACAGTAGATGCATCTCATTTCTCCCTTGCTTTCTTCACGACTAGCAAGAATTTTCGGGCGTTCTCCGTAATTACCTGAAAGTTGCCTGTGGCCACAGCTTTTCTATCAACCAATGAGCCACCAACTGCCACCGCTACAGCACCAGCTTTGATGAAATCACCTGCATTTGCCAGCTCTACGCCTCCAGTAGGAAGCAGCCGCACTTGAGGGAGAGGATCTAGAATGCTCTTGATGTATGCTGGTCCCCCGAGGCTCGCAGGAAACACCTTTATGACATCCGCTCCCCACTCCCACGCTGTCAATATCTCTGTAGGAGTAAGCGCCCCTGGAACACTGATTTTGCCGTACCTTCTGCAGACTTCAATAACGCTTTTACGTAGGTTTGGCCCAATTATGAATTCGGCACCGGCCAAGATGGCCGCCCTTGCAGACTCAGGGTCCAAAACCGTTCCCGCACCAGCCAACACGTCACCTTGAAATTTCTCAGAAATCGTACTTATGGCATTGAGCGCTCCGGGAGTGACCAGAGAAACTTCAATCACGTTGACGCCGCCATTCTTGATGGCCTCCGCAATCCGTACAGCTTCATCTGAGCCTTTCACCCTAATTATTGACACGATACCGCACTCTGCAATGCGCTTAAGATTCTCGTCCTTACCCAAACGCTTCCCTCGCACAGAACATAGCAATCGATACTAAATAATAGTTTCGATCGTGAATAGCGCACGCGAACACGAGAGTCTTCCGTCGGACCCCCGCGTTCAAGAT
>CAYGYI010000249.1:0-1648 GCA_964354055.1 uncultured Candidatus Bathyarchaeia archaeon
TATAACGTTCAAGTGTTCGAAGTGTGGGGGCACGATGCGCAGAGAAGACTTTGTGCTTGACACGTGGCACAACAGTGGTGCGGCGCCTTATGCGCGGTTTTCAGATGAGGAGTTCAGGCGGTTTGTGCCTGTGGATTATTTGACTGAGGCGATGGATCAGACGAGAGGCTGGGCAAACACGCTGCTGCTCGAGTATGTGATATTGACGGGCAAGGCAGAACCGCCGTACAAGGCTTTCCTGTTCCAAGGGCTTACTCAGGATGCGAAAGGTCGAAAGATGAGCAAAAGCCTCGGCAACATCATCGAAATCAACAAAACTCTCCAGAAATATTCGGCTGATGTGTGCCGATTCTATATGCTGCGCAAATGCTCGCCGATAGATGTGAACGACTTTGACCCGCAGGATCTAGCCAGACGACCTTATCAAGTGCTGTCCACACTGTACCACCTGAGCAGGTTTTTCGTGCAGAACTCGGAGTACGACAACTTCGATCCCAAAAAGAACACGCTTGAATGGGCTATGCAGGGGGAGTTGTTGAAACCTGCAGACTTGTGGCTACTTTCGAAGTTTCAGGAGACCATAGAGGGCTACACTGGCAAACTGGAGTCGTGCGAATACAACTTCGCCTTGACTGAGCTTGAGAACTTCGTAATCGAGATATTGAGCAGGCTTTACGTGCCTACAGTGAGGAAGGAGCTTTGGACAGATGACGAGCAGACGCGCAACAGACGATTAGCCGTTTACGCCACGCTATGGAACGTGCTGAAGACGGTTACGCTGCTGTTTAACCCGATTACGCCTCACTTGAGCGAGGCACTGTACCAGAAGGTTTACCGAAAACTCGACAGCACATTGCCTGAATCCGTGAATTTTGAAGACTGGCCAACACCAGACGATAAGCTAAGAAACAAAGATGTGGAAGAAGACTTTAAGACGCTGTTTCAGGCCACTTCACTGAGCTACGCAGCCAGACAGAGCGCCAAGCTGAAACGTAGATGGCCACTTAGCAAAATGGTTGTCGTGGCGCCTGAAAATGTCTGCAATGCACTGAAGCGCGTTGAAGATTTATTCCTCGAGCTGGCCAACGTGAAAGCTGCCGAATACGTGCGGAAAGCGCCTGAACATGTTTCTGGCGACGGCTGGGTTTCCGCAGTCGAAGGTGACGTCCAGATCTATTTGGATGGCCATCGTGACGAGAGACTTCTTGGAGAGGGCTTGATGCGTGATTTGGCACGACGTGTACAGGCTTTACGGAAGGAACTTGGATACATGCCTACAGACGTGTTGGAGACCGTACACATTACGGAGCTGGACGAGGAAGGCGTCAGACTACTAAAGCCCTATCTGGTTGAAATGCAGGAACTCGTCAGAACCAAAACAGTGCAATTAGACGCCAACCGCGAAGAAGTCAAAGCAGAATGGCACGAAGCGCAACTAGACGACAAGAAGGTCTACATAACCATCACATTATAGATCAGAAACTCTAAATTAATCCCTCCGCCTATTTCTGACAAGCCACGGGCAGACAACAGGGCTGGTAGATCAGTCTGGTATGATCGCCGCCTTCGCAAGGCGGAAGCCGCGGGTTCAAATCCCGCCCAGTCCACTCAACGCGAACCCAGATCGTTTTGACGTTAGAGGAACTTG
>CAYGYI010000250.1:0-1588 GCA_964354055.1 uncultured Candidatus Bathyarchaeia archaeon
AAATAGCGAACAAGACCAGTATAAGGTTGAATTCGGTTCGCAAGATTCTGTACAAGCTTTATGATCATTCTCTGGTGAGCCTGAGGAGGACGCGTGACCCCAAGACGGGCTGGTTCATATTCCATTGGAAGTTGCAGCCAGACCAGCTGGAAGGCTTTATAGTGAGCCAGAAGCGTCGAGTTCTCGAAAAGCTCAACACGAGACTGGAATTCGAGAAAAACCATGACTTCTTTTACTGTTACACGCCTGGTTGTAAGCGCGTGCCCTTCGAGGAGGCAGTGGAGCTTGTTTTCCGGTGCCCAGTATGTGGGAAGCCGTTGATGCATTATGATAACGAGAAGATTCTTCAGGCTTTGAGCAAGAAGGTTGAAACTCTAAGGAAGGAACTTGGTGAGTGAAAGGCTTCCGGCGCGCGAACAGGCTTTACAGTTTCTAAGTGAGAGCGGCTGTCGAGAGAACGTTGTTAGGCATGTTGAGGCTGTTTCTGAGCTTGCGGTTGAAATAGCGCAGACGCTTAAAAAGAGAGGTTTGAACGTCGACGTTGGCCTCGTAGAAATAGGCGCATTGATGCATGACATCGGACGATCAAAAACACACAGCGTCCACCACGCAGTCGTAGGCGCAGAAATCGCGAAGTCACTCGACATGCCAGAGTCCATAGTCTTGATAATTCAGAGACACGTCGGAGGCGGCATAACCGCCGGAGAATCCCGAAAACTAGGCTGGCCAAGAGGCATCTACGTTCCGCAAACGCTTGAGGAGAAAATTGTTTCGTATGCAGACAAGCTGATTGAGGGCTCAAGACGCGTTCCAATAGAAAAAACGATTGAGGCTTTTTCGAAGGAGCTGCCACCTGCCGCGGCAGAAAGAATACGCAAACTGCATGCTGAAATGCAGAAATTGATAGGTGACTGTGAATGCCCACCGTGACGTTGCTGGCAAAAGCCTACGGCGGCATCCAGCTGAAACAGGTTGACGACCTTTTGAAGGCCAAACTTGAAGGTCTACGGGTCGAATCGCACGTCAAAAAGGTTACTGCACAAGGCTGGATACAGGTAGATCTTTCAGGCGAAGATGAAAACGTCGCCACCAACTTCTTAGCCACCGAAATTGGACTGTGCCCAACAAATCTAGAGCATCTACCAAAACTCTCCACGGTCAAAGCAAGAATCACTGAATTGAACAAAAGCAACGACTCACTGCGCTTGGATGTCGGAATTTTTGAACCCGAGGTTGCGTACGCCACGATTCCGCTGGCCACCTTGCAGGCCCAGCTAAGCGACGGAAGAGAAATCGCTCTGCGAAACATCGTTGAACTCTTTGGCTTCTGTAACAGCTATCCGCTGATAATCAAGGTCACCGACGTGGAAAGCGGGAGGAGGCACATCGAAGGTATGTTGGCAGGGACGCAGCTAAGACAGTTGAGAGGCTGGACTGATTCCTTGTTGGATCGGCTGATCGTGCTCGGCGCTACTGAAGGCGAGGTTAAGGCGGCTGTTGAGAGGGCTGGCTTCACGCGTGACATAGTAGAGGTTGAGTCTCTTGGATTGTTTGAGTGTGCGGTTGCATGCAAGCTTGGAACTGATGC
>CAYGYI010000251.1:0-1582 GCA_964354055.1 uncultured Candidatus Bathyarchaeia archaeon
TTTGCCAAAAAACAGGTCGTGCCTGCTGACCAATTTCTCAACGCCAGAGCGGTTTCCGACGATGACCACGTTTGCTATTCCAACGAAGAGACCCGTTTCCACAACGCCAGGAATCGTTTTCACTTTGCGTTCCAGTTCGTCAGGTTTACGTATTGGCCCGAAAACTGCGTCTATTATTATGTTGCCGTTGTCGGTTATGACAGGTCCGACTTTTCCTTTTCCTTCTCTTAGAATTGGTTTGCCGCCTATTTCCCTGATTTTGCTGGCCACGAAGGGCAAGGCAAACGGCAGGACTTCAACTGGCACAGGATGATCGTTTTCACCGAGCACTTTCGCTTTCTTTGTTTCGTCTGCGATGATGATCAGCTTCTTTGAGGATGAGGCCACGACTTTCTCGCGTGCCAGCGCTCCGCCCATGCCCTTTATCAAGTTGAGCTTCTCGTCTATCTGATCTGCGCCGTCTATTGTCAAGTCCAGTGTCGGGTGCTCATCCAGCGTGGTTACAGGTATCTTGTGCTTGACGGCGAGGGCGAACGCTTGGTAGGATGTGGGCACCGCCAGAATACTTAGGCCTTCACTCTTCATCTTCTTGCCGACTTGCTCAATGGCATACGCGGCTCTGCTTCCGCTTCCTAACCCTATGGCGAAGCCGCTCTGAACGTGCTTCACCGCTTCTACTGCCGCGTTCTTCTTTGCCTCTTCAATCCAGTCGTTAGCCTTCAACTTCCATCTGCCCCAATCTGTCTAGGACTTTCTCCACTTCTGCTCTGATTTCCTCTATTCTCTTTTCTGCCTCGGTTTTCGGCGTAGTTTTTGGAGGTGCCGATTTCCTTTTCTTTTTGACCTTTTCCTCTTCTGAATCTGTCTCTTCAAGATCTTCCGGCAGCGGAGACTTCGGCGTAGGTATGGTTATTTCCTTTATTGGCTTCACATCTACTCTCGTACGCAACTGGTCAATTTTGCCAGCGAGTTCGTCGAAGCGTTCGCTGAACAGCTTCATCAGGTCTTCCTGCATCGTTTCAAGCTCATGCAGGGCCACGACAGATTCGTCTTTCGTGATTGCGTCCTTAACGGACATCATGCGGGCCTTGTACGTCTGGGCAAGCCTCTCGCGCTCTTCCTCCGTAATCTTGCCCTCGGCCTGCGCCTCGTAAAGCCGCCTGATTGCATCGCTCAAAATCTCCCTCTCCAAATCAAGCGTGCGCAACTCGTTTTTCGCCTGCGAAGCGTCTTCCCGAGGCACGCTTTTGACTACTTTGAACGGCAAGCCCGACAAGTCCGACTGTTGCCTCTCTTCCTCCATTTCAGCAGGCTTCTGCTGCTTCTTTCTACGATTCCTGAAAATGAGAAACAGGACGGCACCGGTGAGAACCACAACTAACGCAATAAGCGCATAGACTAGGAGATCGTCCAGAGGCACCAGTATTTTCCTCGCTATCTCCATTGTCAACTGTGCATATATAAATCATTTTAACCGCACTTTCACGCCTAGACGGAGCGTAAAAGCAGCAAAAAACACAGCAAAAGTGGAGCCTCGGGCGGGATTCGGACCCGCGACCCCCGCCTTACCAAGGCGGAGCCC
>CAYGYI010000252.1:0-1578 GCA_964354055.1 uncultured Candidatus Bathyarchaeia archaeon
TGGTACACTGTTTTGAACAGTAACAATGTTCGTCTGAATGAGCTTCTCGCATTAATTAACGATACAGGCGAAAACTTGGAGGCGCGTTTGACTTTGGATGGTGTCGTATATGCTGGCGTTGTGGCGGCTCTTGCTGATACTGCTTATCGGTTGTATTTGC
Source organism: uncultured Candidatus Bathyarchaeia archaeon (assembly GCA_964354055.1). GTDB lineage: Archaea > Thermoproteota > Bathyarchaeia > Bathyarchaeales > Bathycorpusculaceae > DATKKK01. Next base: position 161 of record CAYGYI010000252.1, read on the forward strand.
AGGCTGGCAACGCCTTAGTTTTCACCGTGAATGTTGAGCAGCCTGGCGAGCGGTACAGTTTTGTTGAGGCTAGAGCCGTTCGTTTTGAACTTAGAAAGACTAGTGCTAACGGTGTTGGAAATCTGAGGGGTTGGGCTGTGTGGGGGAGGCATAGTTGATGGAGCAGATTTCTGCACAGATGTTTCTTGAGGGTGTAGAGTCTGGCATCATCATCGAAGTTTTCAGTATTGGACGGCGGGTGTATGGCAAATCTGCGGCGGGCAATTTTCTAAAGGGCAAACTGTTCAAAGTTGTTTGGGCTGATATTCCATAGGAGAATGAAAGAATGGGTAACGTGAATTTGGCTAGAATCCCCGAAGATTGGGAGGTCATCCCCTAATGGTTTGGAATGGCATTGGAGAAATGGAGAAGTATCCAAACCTGTCAATCGCGCTGGAGAAAGCGCAAAAATGGAAATTCAATATTGTCCGTCTTGCCATATTTGACACTGTACCCGATTTTGCTAGAGTTGACAGCTTCATCGCACAGGCCGCCGCCTATAACATGAAGGTTATCATAGACCAGCAGCTTGAATGGGCACACCTTAAAGTGTTCGGAAGCCAAGGCTGGATCGACTTTTGGGTGAGCATGGCCACATATTATAAGGGCAATCCCAACGTGGCGGCTTTTGAATTGTGGAACGAGCCAGACTGGAGATTTGTTGATGTTGACCCTTCCATCAAAACTTTCGCGGATATGCTGGCTGCCTATGCAAGATGCACCGACGCGATCCACACGGTTGACCCTTCCCGCATTGTTGTTTGGCAGCTGTGGGAAGAATTTCTGCCTCTGATGAGCCAATATTATAGGCCGAACGTCGTTTTCACCGAACATGCTTACGCTGTAGGTAGGTGGCCTGATAATCTGAGTGAAGTAGCGTTTATTCGTAATTTGATGTTGCAGACGCGCAGCAAAGGGTTTGGCGTTTGGCTAGGCGAAATTGGCCACAACGAATGGGAACCTGCCATATCGTATGAGCGCCAACTTGATTTTCTGGTGCAGATAATCAACATGTGTGTTGATAACGATTTCGGTTTCTGCCTATGGGATTACAGTCACGATCACACTTTTCAGGTTGCAGGAACTTATGATGATGCTTTGGCTCAAAGTAAATACGCGCCTAGTACTGTGCCTGTTCAGGCAGGAGCAGCGTCACCTTTTTTATTGCTCTTGGCAGGGGCTTCTGCCGTTGGCTTACTCTATTTCTTGACGAGTGGGAAGAAACGCACCCCGAAGAGGCGGCGTAAGTGAGCAAGGAAATTAGCAGGGACACTTGCGAGGCGAAGCATGAGGCTGTAGATGCGCGGATAGGTCAGGTTCAGAACACTATGAACACAAGAATTGATGCGGCTATTCAGATTAGTCATGCGGAAGTGGGC
>CAYGYI010000253.1:0-1565 GCA_964354055.1 uncultured Candidatus Bathyarchaeia archaeon
GGCGGTACCGTGGCCTCGCGACTCGACTACCGAACTGGCTCAGTTATCCCCGCATTCACGCCTGAAGAACTCTTCTCAGCCGTTCCCGAACTCGTCACCAAAGTCAACCTCACACCCAAAACACTTTACCAGATTCTGAGCGAAAACTTCCGCCCCGAGTATTGGGTACGTACTGCTGAAGCTATAGCCAAAGAAATCGAAGGCGGCGTCAAAGGAGTCATTATAGGTCACGGAACTGACACCATGTGCACAACAGGCGCTGCACTAGCCTACTTCCTCCGGAACCTACCCGTTCCAGTTGTCCTCGTAGGCAGCCAACGCAGTAGCGACCGCCCAAGCTCCGATGGGCCACGAAATATCCTGTATGCCGCCACGCTCGCAGGCCACGAAGATTTCGCCGAAGTCGTCGTTTGCATGCACGGAGGCACAAGCGACAGCTACAACCTCATCCACCGAGCCACACGCTGTCGTAAGATGCACAGTTCACGCAGAGACACGTTTCGAACGCTAGATGATATCCCACTGGGCAAAATAGACGATGCGAGCGTCACGTGGTTCAAGGACGACATCCGCAAACGTGGCAAGACCGAGAACTTCCAGCTTGACACGAAGATCGACACGCGCGTAGGTATGCTTTACAGCTATCCGGGCATGAATCCCGATATGCTTGACAGCATGGTTGACAAAGGGTACCACGGCATAGTAATAATCGGCACCGGCCTAGGCCACGTAGGCACCGACATGTTTCCACCCCTCGAACGGTGTCAAGAAGAAGAAATCCCCGTCGTCCTCGTTGTCGAGCCGCTGTTCGGCTACATTCACCTACGTGTGTACGAAACAGGCCGAGACATGCTCGCAAGAGGTGTCATCGAAGGTAGCAACATGCTCCCCAGTGCAGCCTACACCAAACTTATCTGGGTTCTCGGTCACACGCGCGACATCAAGCAAGTCAAAACCCTTATGCAAACTAATATCGCCGGTGAAATCACCCAACGCGAAGGCCCAAGAGGTTTTCTGCTCTTGCAGGGAATAGAACAAGACATAGACATAATCCTCAAAAACCTTTAAACGCCACACCGAAAGCCACGGCGGCAGTCAACCTTTATACGACTGCCACAAACAAGACATTCTGAGAGAAACGGTAACGATGTCACGTGAAACAGATCACAAAAAACTGCCTTCACTCGCCGAGCTTATCTCGCTCAAAGACAAAAGAGCACTGATAACAGGCTCGGCTTCAGGCATTGGCAGAGCAATAGCTTACAGATTCGCAGAGGCAGGCGCAGATCTGCAGCTGATAGACATAAACCAAAAATCCCTCGAAGAAACGAAAGAAGAGCTAGCAAACTTCAAATGCGACATAAGCATTTTCAGAGTTGACCTGTCCAAGAAGGAAGCCATAGACGGCCTGTGGCGCAACTTGGAAGGCAAAGAGCCCGACATACTTGTCAACAACGCAGGAATATATCCGACGAAGCCTTTTCTTGACGTGGACGAGGCCTTCTTGAAGAAGGTTATGGACATCAACTTGAACTCGACGTTCTGGATGTGCCAGCACATGATAC
>CAYGYI010000254.1:0-1529 GCA_964354055.1 uncultured Candidatus Bathyarchaeia archaeon
TAATCGTCATCGCTGAAGCTCACGAGCTTAGCGCGCGCGAGAGGACGTTGCGTCTCGAATACCAATAGCCTACAAATTCCATAATCCCGTGGCATCTCCGCTTGTGAGCGTATGTGAATAGGCCTTTGGTTGGCATGGAGGTTTGTTGGGAAGACAAGGGTTATGGTTTAAAACATGCGCTGTTTTCCTGTCTCTCTGAGCAGTGTCATTGTATGAGTTTAGTCGTAATGTGTGACTTTGATGGTACAATTGTGGAGATCGATACGGCCGAGTTCGTTTTGGGAAGGTTCGCTACGGACGAGTGGAAGGTTCTTGATGGACAATTCGAGCGTGGCGAGATAACGCTTGAGGAGTGTTTGAGGAGACAGTTTATGCTGGTGCATGCCTCAAAGAAGCAGATGTTGGATGTGCTTGAGGGCACGGTGTCTTTCCGTCCACACTTTGACATGCTTGTCCAATACTGTGAAAACCACTCTATGCTGCTCGTAATTGTCAGTGCTGGGCTGGACTTTGTAATAAAACATTATCTCAGACTGCATGGCTTGCTCAAGTCAGTGACAGTCTGCGTTCCGAAAACGTGCATCACCCAAAACGGCGTGGAACTAACTTTTCCACCATTATCTGACAAGACTTCGGTCAACTTCAAACAAGATCTCGTGCGACGTTGCAGAAAGGAAGGCAAGACGATTGCTTATGTGGGTGACGGTTCAGGAGATTTTGCCGCAGCAAAAGAGGCAGATCACGTTTTTGCGATCAGAGACTCCAGATTGGCGGAACTATGTCGGAGGCATGGCGTGCAATTTACGGCTATGACCGATTTTCAGAAAATGATTGACGCCATTCGTGGAGCCACAGCTTAAAACGGTTTCTGTCTCCTTTGTGCTTGTTTGTTTCGGTTTGTCTAGTTGCGAAGCTTAATAAAATGGCGCGCAAAAGAGGGTTGCGGTGGCTGGCTTGAAGAATGTTCAGTTCAAACTTGTTTCTGAGTTGATGAAGAATAGCCGCAGAAGCGATAGAGAGCTTGCGAAGGCTGTAGGTGTCTCTCAGCCTACGATCAGCAGGCTGATCAGCAAACTGGAGGGAGAAGGATACATCAAGGAATACACGATGATACCTGACTTCCGAAAACTCGGCTACGAGATTATGGCTCTAACCTTCGTGAAGCTTAGGCATCTTACGTCGGAGGAGCTGGAAGAGGCCAGAAAAGTAACCAAAAGAGACATGAAAGCCGCGCCTCAAGAGATTATCATGTCCGAAAAAGGCATGGGTCAGGCATGCGATGGCGTCATAATCTCACTACACAAAGACTACTCATCATATCTCAAGCTCAGAGAGAGAACAAAAGACTACGATTTCATAGAGTCGTGTGACAGCTTCATGATAAGTCTCCAAAACGGAGGCCACTACCGTCCACTAACACTGTCTACAATTGCAGACCACATACTGGAAACAGATCCGCCAGAACAGAAGAAGCCTAGAACTCGCATGCCACGCGAAGAGCCGCAAAACCGCTGACCGAAACCCGCCAG